>JAASSV010000045.1 GCA_021767685.1 Caryophanales bacterium
GGCTGGCCGTGATTTATAGACAAAGCCTGATATTTTTTTGGAAATTTTGTCATACACTTCATTTAAAAATGTCAAATCAATCGGTCCTGGAAGTTTAAAGATTTGTTTACCTTTAAGCTTTAAATGCATTTTTAAAAAGGCAATGATTTCATCACTTGCATCATTGGCTATTTCTAACCTGACGGCGGCACCACGTTTCCGGTTCTTCAACTCTGTCATAACACTTTTCGCAAAGTCATCCGTTTGATCGTCAAACTCGATATCAAAATCACGGGTTATACGAAATGGAATCACTTCTAAAACAGCGAGACCTTCATAAAGTTCTTGAATATGTTGCATGATCAAATCATCCAGTAAGATATAGAATTCTTTTTTCACATGGATGAAACGCTCAACATTCTTCGGTACCGTAACAACACTATAATGGATATTGCCTTTATCATCCTGTAGCTTTGAGATAAGATAGACGCTTAAATTAGGCAATAACGGAAACGGTAAATACGAACTAAACCGAATTGGGGTTAAAATAGGAAACACCAGGTTTTTAAAATATCTGTCCATTTTATCCTTATGTTTACGTTTTAAATCCGCGTAAGTAACAAACTGGATGTGTTCGTTAAGTTCTTCTATTTTTTGATTATAAATTTCATATTGTTCCGTGACTAAACGATGCGCCTTTTTTAACATTTTATCAAGATATTCTTTGGCTAAGTATCCTGTCTTTTTATCAGGTGTGGTTAAGCCTAAATCAACTTGTCCTTTCATGCCCGATACACGAATCATAAAATACTCATCTAGATTAGATGAGAAAATACTCAGAAACCGAAGTTGTTCTAATAAGGGATTTGTGGGATCAACACTCTCTTGTAAGACCCGTTCATTAAACTGTAGCCAACTGATCTCACGCCCACTGTATTTGATAGCTTTATCCATTATGATTGCTCCATCATGTCAACAAGAACACCTTCGCGTAAGGCAGTTCTACTACAGACATAGTAATCAGCTTTAATATATTCATAAAGCATTTCAAAGACAAGAATCGATGGAATAATAATATCTGATCGCGAGGTTGTGAACCCCTTGATATTTTGAATCTCTTCAAGATTTAAGAGCATTAATATTTTACGTATACGTTTAATTTCTCGTAACCCCAGACGATAGCCATGTGTTTCTTCTTCTCGTTTGGTAATAAATTTATCAATTCTAACTAAGTTACGAGAACTCCCACCAACAACAACTAATGGAGTTTTAATATCGCGTAACCAAGGAACTTGTTCAAACTTATCAAACAGATAAGACCGGAGATAACTAATTTCATCTTCGGTTGGAATAGGGTGTTCAATGAGACTACGTAAGACGACACTCCCAAAATCAAAACAGTGATAATCTAGTGGTTCATCGTCTTTAAAATGAACAATTTCAGTACTCCCACCACCAAGGTCAACATAGAGTCCTTCATCTTCATGAACTAAGAATGTATTCATTCCTTGGTATCCGAGTAACGATTCTTTTTCTTCAGAAAAGACTTCGATTGAAATATCGAACTCATTTTCCATTTGACTCACAACCTCATCTTGGTTATCAATCATTCGAATCGTTTGTGTTGCGAAAAACTTTGTCTGTTCAACAGGGATTTCATCTTTATGTAAGATTGCCGCAAATACGTTTAGAACACGTCTTAACTTTTCAATACCCTCTTCTGTAAGCTTATTATCTTCAACATAATTTCTCAATCGAACAGCTTCTTTATGATTCACTAATACATCATACTTATAGCCACGACTAACTTGATAAATTACAAGCCGTACAGTATTTGATCCAATATCAATAATAGCGATTTGTTTCATAATTCTCACCACCCTTACCTATATTATAACAAAAAAGGCGTTAATTTACGCCTAATTTATCTTTATACTTCTTAAATTTCTTTTTCGTCTTCTTTTTACATGACGAACATTTTGTTCCAATGTTGGTAAGTTTTTGTAACTCTTTATAATTTGTAACGCCTGCTTTAATATGTTCTTTAACCTCTTTTTTTGTAATCTTAAAACAAGGACAGATAACCTTTTTCTTCTTTTTTCCCATATCATCACCTTAGTGATATCATATCGGAATTACCTGTAATCGTCATCTTAAATGCTAATTTTTATAAATAAGGATACCTTATTCATTGACTTCATGTCGCACAACTTTAAACCGCTCTAAATCAACCCGTTCATTTGGGTCAATTCCTGCCTTTTGTTTGGCGATTCTCACTTGTTCTTCTATGGTATCTATTCCGTCAAGATTTGGCAACAATAATCCAGATCGGTATCCATGTTTAACAATAACACCATAGGTTTTAACGTCTAACTCATCAATCGTTGAAATTGGCTCTGGAGGAAACAAGACATCCACTTTATATGATAGATATGGGAGTTCTTCTTCCTTGACAGGTGAGAAACGATGATCGTGATGTCCAGCACTTATCGAACTATCTATAATCTCTTCTGCGACATTATCTAATGTTGGGGCAGTTTTTCCCACACACCCCCGTAACTGACCATGCTTAAACAATGTGACAAACACACTTTTTTGTTCATTTATCATCTCTTCTGGCAACTCATCAGGTACATCTAACCGCTGACGATGCTTTGTAAAATGTTCTAAAGACTGTCTTGCTAATTGAATATACGGATCTTCTTTTGCCTTATTGGACTGAATAGATTCGGTAATTTTTGACTGATATCGTTCATCATATTTTAATGTCTCATCCCTATCTATAGGGTGATACATACTAACCGCATACCCAACTCCAAATGGAGCTTCATAAGATAAAAAGTCAGTCTTAACTTTATACTGATCGAGTACACCTGCCATCATCACAAATGATGACAACCCGCACTCTGCGCCTTTCTGTCTTATCTGACTTGGAATGGTAAACAGTTGATCAAAATCAGATGTTTTTAACGCATTGACGATATGGTTATCTAACTCTGGTCCCTCTTCAACAAACCCATATGGTCCCGATTCTTTAAGTTTATGAGATAAATCCCCACTAGCAACCCAGACTACCTTTTTGTTTTCGGGAATTACCCCTTGAATAAATTTACCTATTTTATAATGTTCAAGAAGGTCAAACCCACTTGGAGAAATACGAATCAGTTGATAATCTTGATAGGATTGATTGATGAAATATAATGGTACCATGACACCATGATCTAGCCCCATTTCATGCCCCCCTAGTGTTCCTAACGGTAGGTTATGATGATGGGCTTGATCAGATAACTCTTTAATCAATGAAGTATCATATGACACAGTAAACTCGACCTCTTTAGCGCCAAACTGTCCGAAATCACCACGGGCATTAAGCCCTGAAGATAAGTGAAAATAGTCCCGGTATAGTTTCCCGTGTGGTGATGACACAATTATGGTATCAGGCTTGAGTTTTGCGATATCCTTGGCGACCTGTTTATAGGCATCAATCGTAGCAGTCGCATCTTTGCGATCTTCCTTACCAATCTCGTTTACAATAATTGGCGGATGAGGAACAACATAACCAGCTAATATACTCATTTTAACCTCCTATACATTGCCTAAATAAACATGTTTTAAGCCCTTATCTAAGGCAGCTTTTTGTGCATACTCCATAATCTCATATGGGGTAATATCACGTGCTTTCTCTTTATATGCAGGGAAGAATCTAGAGATATGCCACACAGTATCCTTTCCTGTATAGGCAATAATCTTATCAATCATGTGATGAATCATATCGTGATCGGTATTTACACCTGGAATCAATAATGTGGTAATTTCAAGATGCACTCCTGCATCCTTCATTGCTTTCATCGTCGATAGAATATGGTCTTCGTGCCCTAAAGAAAAATCACGGTACACAGATTCGTCTCCTTTGTAATCAATATTCGCCGCATCGAGTAATGGAATCAGTTTTTCTCTAGCTTCTGATGAGATAAAGCCATTACTGACCCATATGTTTTTGATATCATGCTCATGCGCTAAGGTCATAACGTCTAAGGCATATTCAATATACATCGTTGGTTCTGTATACGTATATGAAATGGAAGGCAAGCCATATTGTTTTACTGCCTTAATATGATCAATTGGTGCATAATCAGTTCCACGACTAAACTGATGATCATCAGTGATTTGAGATATTTGATGGTTCTGACACCATGGACAGCGCATATTACATCCCATACAGGCAAAAGAATATGTTTTGCTTCCTTTCAAGAAATGATATAAAGGCTTCTTTTCAATCGGATCAATGTGGGTCGCAATAACTTTCCCATAATTCTTAACCAGTAATTTTCCACCCTCATTATGCCTGATATGACAAATACCACTTGATCCTTTGGGAATCACACAATAATGTGGACAAACTTGACATCGTAAAACACCATTCTGTAATGATTCATAGACTAATGCTTCCATAGGTAACCTCCTTAATTATATTTTACACCTAAACAGGATATTTTTAAACCCAATTAAAAAACGCCAATCCTAAGATTGACGTTCAATATGTGCTTTAATCGTCTCTAACGATTCCATTTTCGCTTTAATACGACGTACTTTTGAATAGTCTACATTACCTTCTTCTGGTCGTTTTTGCGCCTCATTATATTGACGTTGATACTTGCTGTAAAGTCCATTAATAGAGGCAAGTGCTTCTTTTGGATGTTGGTAATGGGTTTGTTCAATATGTAAAATCTTCCGGTGTTCTCGAAAACGTGGAACCACATTGATTACAAGTATGATAATCAACACAACAAAGAAAAGTTCGGCACCGGTTCCAAAGAACACAATAATCCCTGCTGTACTGATCAAGATGAAAGCTAAAGAATATTGAATAGGTCGTTTAACGAGTCTTTTTAATAGTTTAAACTGGTCGTCTAATGTTGGCATACTGTCCTCCTTTATCTAGGTGTGATTGTAAATACTTAATGATAAAATAAACGCTAAAGTAGACAGGGAAGGTCAATAGTTCACCGAAAAGAATGACCCCAGGCCACTCACCTAAAAATGGTAACGCATTGTGAATTGGTATAAATGCAAAAAGATTATGTGAGTTATCGGGTGAGATATACATATAATCTGTCCCTATAGTTAAGTTAAAGATAACAGCTATGGTCGCAAAGACATGAACCGCAATAAATGAAATAATCAAAATTCTCTTATTGACACGTTTATGTTCTACAATAATAAAATAGACGGGAGTAATATAAAGTAACGTATGTGATAAGAAAAAACGCCAGTACTCAAAGGTTGTTGGAGGCGCTGTAGAGGATGGAAAGATAAAGGTAACAATTGCCCCGACAATCCCTTGAATGATTAAGATATCTAAAAAGATTTCTTTACGTGTGCTCAAAAATAGAATAACCAACACCGCACTCGTCGAACAAAGGTGCAGCGGTAAATAAGCTAACCCTGTCATCTCACTATAATAGAATCCAATCGCCATATTGGCAAAAGTTCTTAGTTCAAGAACAATCATCATTGCTAAAAGAAAATATGGAATAACCTTTCTCAGAATAGAATGCCGAATGACATCTTTATAATAAACCAATAAAATTGTTATTAAGATAACAAACACTATGGGCCACAAGGTATCAACTGGCCCCATCGTATAATTCACTGCCAACACACGTATCACATCCTTAATTTCATTATACGCCCTAACAACTTAGGATACAATTCTATTTTAGGATTTTCCTAATTAAGAAACTGTGATATACTGTAATTCGAGGTGATCATTATGAAAATAGCAATATATGGTGCAGGAGCCATGGGTACTGTCCTAGGGGCTTATATTACAAAAGCAGGTTATGATATTGATTTAATTAATCGGAATAAGGCGCATGTCAAAGCCTTAAATGAGTCTGGAGCCACCATCACTGGTACGATTTCATTTACACAACCAGTGCGGGCCCTTACACCTGATGAAATGACGTCATCCTATGATATTATTCTATTGATGACAAAACAAAAACATAACAAAGACATTGTGACGTTTTTACAAGATTATCTAGCAGAGGATGGAATCTTATGTACGATGCAAAACGGGATTCCTGAACCAGGCATCGCCAAAATTATCGGTAACGACCGCGTAGCCGGTGCCACAATGAGTTGGGGCGCTACGTTTCATGGAAACGGCCATGCTGAACTCACCTCGCAACCAACAAAAGACTCATTAACGTTTAATATTGGAAAATATGGTGATGTAACAGAGCAATACTTTAATCAGATTATCACCCTTCTTAAAACCATGGGAAATGTGACTATTGAAGATAATTTTATTGGAGCCCGTTATGCGAAACTAATTATCAATGCTGCCTTTAGTGGATTAAGTGTGATTACTGGTGCAACCTTTGGCGACATCGCCAAACACCGAACATCACGTAAAATCGCACTTGATATTATTAATGAATGTATTGATGTAGCTGATGCAGCAAACATAATCATTGAACCCTTACAAGGCCACGATATCAGACGCCTCATGTATTATAATAACTGGTTTAAACATCAAATTAGTCTCCTGATTCTCCCTATTGCTATGCGTAAACATAAAGATATCCGCTCTGGAATGCTTAGAGATATTCGTCTTGGACGCAAAACTGAGATCAGATATATTAATGGTATTATTAGTGATTATGGCGACCAATTTAATGAACCTACACCACTCAATGATACAGTGATTCGTCTCGTTGAAGAGATTGAAAAGGGTAACCTAACAAGTTCATTTGAAAATATCTACTTATTTAAAACACCACACACTGGTACATAGTGTGTGGTGTTTTTAAAATGGTTGATAGGCTATTCTGGTATATGTAAGATTGCCATCTACTCGGTGGCTTTGCATTAATGATAGACCTTTAACCTTATAATTTAGTGGTGATATGTCAGGCAATGGTTGTTTTAACCTCGCTTTTTTCGCTAAGGTAATATGCGGTGTATATGGACGGGTATCTTCATCAAATCCAATTGTGTTTAAGCTTCTCTGTAAATCTTTATATAATTGATCAAGTGATTCACTTGGTGATAAAGCTAAATACACAATATGATGATTCCCCTTTTGGAAAGTATTTGCTGCATCAACGTTAATATTAAAAGGGTGGTGACGATCAGCCACATTCGTCATCGCTGTTGTCATTTTAGAAATGTCTTCTTCTGTACTTTCACCAATATATTTTAATGTTATATGGTAATTATTGGGGCATGTTATGTTAGGTGACTCAACATGAGATAATACTCTATCCTTACGTTGTTTGAGTTCTGCTTTCATATGGTCATCAAACTCTATTGCGAAAAAGACACGCATTAGTGGTCCTCTCGATACTGAAGCATATAGTAAAGTCCATAGATAAGAATCACATGGAGAACAATAAACAGTAAGGTGAAGTAAGTATAGAACATAGACCAATCTTGCCACAAGGCCTGAATGATCCGCCAGGGCAATATAATATCCCAAGAATTAAAACGGAAAAATCGACCAATTGCGATCCCAATACTAGACAGAAAAGA
>JAASSV010000046.1 GCA_021767685.1 Caryophanales bacterium
AAAAATGGGGACAAAGCAGTCATTGCAGGTGTATGTCAAGGAGTCGGTGAATACCTAGATGTTGATGTTACTATTGTTAGATTACTAACAGTATTCATTGCGGTATTTACAACTGGAGTACCTGTATTACTCATTTATATTATTATGGCAATAGTGTTGCCAGAAAAACGAGAAATCGAGTATACAGAAGCGTCACCCAAAAAACGTCAAGACGCGTTTAAAAAAGACAATGAGTTTGATTTAGACCAAGATGACTTCACCATTGATGAAAAAGAGTATTATGAATAATTAAGTATTTTACAACAAAAATTCGTCTATCTAAGTTATAATATTTATAAATTGAGAAAGGATGAAAAAAATTATGAAAAAACTTCTATTATTAGTCGCAACAATTACGTTAATTACTGTAATGAGTGCTTGTGGAACGTCAGATGATTCAGAAGATGTTTTACGTGTAGGGATGGATTTAAGATATCCACCGTTTGAAACAACTGATGATAACAATGATCCAGAAGGTATCAGTGTGGATATTGCTAAAGCTTTTGGTGAATACATAGGACGAGAAGTCGTCATTGAAAACACAAACTTTGCATCATTAATACCAGCATTGAATGCTGGCGATATTGATATTATTATAGCATCAATGAGTATCACTGAGGAACGCGAAGAGTCAGTTGACTTTACCGACCCATATTTCTATTTCAAGATTATATCATTAGTGAATAAAGAGTTCGCAAATACAAACTCATTAGATGAAGATTCAACTATTGAAGAAATCTTGGCTGTAGATAATGCTGAATATATTGGAATTATTTCTCAAGTGTCAACGTCGATCCCAGAATCTTATGGTAAAGAGGTTACAGCTGCAGCTAACTTAGGGACTGCAATTGAAGAGGTAGCTCAAGGATCTGCAGACATCTTATTGATGAGTGCTAATCCTGTAATTGATGGATATAATGCCAATCCTGATGATACGATTGTTATCTGGGATGCATTTGTATCGAGCCCAATTGGTATGGCTGTTAGAGAAGGTAATTCAGACCTTTTAGCGCAAGCTAATGCGTTTATCGATACCTTTGATGATGATGGTGGATTATACGATGAGTTATCAGAGAAATGGGATGTTACCATTTCTGAAAGTTTATTAGGAAAATACGGTCTTGAATTCTACATTAACGAGTAAAGTTAGAGACGCTTTTCAACGTATTGTTAACTATCTTTCATCAGAAAAAGGTAAAAACCTATTTGCCTATCTATTTGCCCTATTAACCTTATTCTTATTTGGATGGTTTGTTGTCTGGAGGTTACCAAGAAGTTTGGTATTCCAGTCAATATTAGGGTCATCTAGTCGAGTTACATTCATTTTAGAAGGGATGGGCCTGACAGTTTTAGTATCTTTGATCACTTTATTGGGGTCAATGATACTAGGATTTATTTTCTATCTTTTGCAAAAGTCATCATTTAAGTATTTTAATGCGTTAGTTGATGTATTTACTGAAATTATATATGGGACACCGATGATTGTTATGATTGTGGTTATGGCGTTTGTCATTGGGCCTGCTTTTGGTAATATTGAGCGTAACTTTTTTGGTATACTTGGGTTGATTCTGTACATGTCTCCTTATATGAAGAATGTCTTTCAATCCGCTATATCCTCGATTACTGAAGAACAGTATATGGCAATGGACTTATTTGGCTTCACGTCGTATCAAAAATATCGTTATATTATATTACCGCAAGTTGCTAGAGTTTTGATGCCTCCATTAATGAATAATTTTTCAATTATCATTAAAGGTAGCGCCTTATTGCACGTGATTAGTTATCCTGAAATGTACCAAGTATTTCTTGAGATTCAATCAAAAACGTATTTATTTATTGAAACGTACTTTATTATGTGGGTGTTATATTTATCGATAACAATACCATTATCACAACTTACGAAGTTCATCGAAAGGAAATGGTCGTTATGAAAATAAATATACAGAATGTGAGTCATACGTATGATGTAGAAGTTCTGGAAAATGTTAACATTGCGTTAGATCAGTACACCGCCATTGGTATTATTGGTGTCAGTGGTAGTGGTAAGTCAACCCTCATCAGAATGATGGCTGGCTTAGAAGAGCCCACAAGTGGTAATATCGAAATTGATGGGATTGATGTTAGGGATCCTGAGTACCGTAAACATGTTGGATTTGTTTTTCAAAACCATAATCTATTCCCGCATTTAACCTTGAAACGTAATATAACATTAATTCTTGAAAAGACACGTAATATGTCGCCTGAAGAGGCGAGTGAAGCAGCGGATAAGTATTTAGATATTCTTCATCTCCATGATCAAAAAGAGAAGAAACCAGCTAAAGTATCAGGTGGACAAGCGCAACGCGCATCCATTGCACGTGCATTGAGTATTAACCCAGAAATTATATTTTTAGATGAGCCGACAAGTAGTTTGGATCCGATTCTGACAGACGAGGTACTGAACGCTGTTGAAGAGTTGCGAGAATTAGGGAAACAATTTGTCTTTGTTACCCATGTCATGAGTTTTGTGAAGGATTTTGCAGACTATGTGATTTTTATGGATAAAGGAAAAATCATTGAGCATGGAAAACCGTCTATACTAGACAATCCACAAACAAATGAACTAGAAAGCTTTATGAGTAAAGTTAGATAGAAATATCTAACTTTTTTAATGAAAAATACGCGAATTATGTTATAATAATTAAGTGACTTATGTCACATATCTATTAGGCAAACTATTATCAAAAGGAGTAAGGATGAAAACACAACTAGGCGTATTTGCGCTTTTTCAGACATGTTCCGATAATGAGATACAACAATATGTTAGTGATGATTCTCGTTTTAATGTCTTGATTAAGTCGCAATCTGCAAACACAAATCAAACGACGTATTGTATTAAGAAACACAACACAACAGTTGGTTATGTAATGATCAATGAGATGTCTCCCTCTCAGTTTAGAATTAATGAGTTAGCGCTAGAAAATGATGAGGAGATTACACGCGGGTTTAATGCTACATTGGATTATTTATTCGGTGAGATAGGTGCAGAAAGTGTCGTTACTACTGTCCCGTATCAGGATGAACAACTCACTACAATATTAAATAGGATTGGTTTTGATAATAAAACGATCCATATTCCTGAAGGTGAAGAAGATAACTATCAGCAATTAGTTAAGGAGTTAGTTATCGAAAAGAAACAGTTCAAACTATAGACAATAACCTAATCACTTGACATTTATTATCATTATGATAGACTTATTGTGTTATTAATTTTGACAAGAGACAATGAATGATTGTTATCGATTTAATTTATCGCTATGATTTCATTTTCATTTATGTTATAATATATAACAGTCTCAACAAAAGATAGAAACAGGAGTGAAAACATGAATATAAAAAAACGTGTTGAATCAGGTAAAAAGGTTCGTGCAAAAAATTCAGTTCCAGGTGTCATTTATGGTAGTGGAATTGAAAGTGTAGCTATTCAGGCTGAATATCAAGATGTGATGAAATCATTTAACCAATATGGACGTAATATGACGTTTACGATTGACTTAGACGGTGACGAGCATATTGTTTATATTAAAGATATTCAAACAGATTACATGAACACCAATCAAATTACTCACTTTGATCTACAAAAAGTATCAAGCACTGATACGATTACTTCTTACGTACCACTTAACTTAATTGGTCGTGACGATAGAGCTAAAGTTGGATTAGTATTAACAATCAACTTAGATGAAGTAGAAGTAGAGTACCAAGTAGGTAAAGGGGTATCTAGTATTGATGTTAACTTATCAGGACTAGAAGAAAACGAAAGTGTTCACGTTTCTGACATTGAAGTTCCAGAAGGAATTACAATGTTATCAGACCCTGATGAAGTTGTTGCAAGTTTAACTTATGTAAAAGAGGAAGAACTTGAAGAACCAACTGCTGAAGAAGACGAAATCCTTGAAGTTGAAGCAATCAAACAAGGACCAGCAGAAGACGAAGATTCATTCGAAGACGAAGAAGAGTAATAAAAAAGCCTTGCAAATGCAAGGCTTTTTTTGTGTCTTCATTGGGAATCTCTGTATAAAATAAATAATAGGAGCGGGGGGCTCCTATTATTTAGGTGTGTTATAAGGGTTGTGGTCTTTACAAAAATGTAAAGTAAAAAGGGGGTTAGGTGTTACTGTAAAAAGATTAGCATATGGATAGGTCATAAGTCAATATGTATATCGTTTAATTAAGTTATAAATTATAATAATTAATAAACTTAATTAAATTATAGCGGATATATAATTCATAATGCTTATCATTTATACTGTTATATGGTATAAATATAAATAGGAGAGGATTAAATGAAATTTGTATCATGGAATGTAAATGGTCTCAGAGCCGCAATGAAAAAGGGTTTTATGGACTTTTTTGAAGATGTTGACGCTGATTTTTTTGCAATACAAGAAACGAAAATGCAAGAAAATCAAAAATCATGGGAAATAGATGGTTACTATGAGTATTGGAACGATGCGGATCGTAAAGGATACAGTGGAACACTGATTTACACTAAACATAAACCGCTAAGTGTCTCATATGGACTAGATGATGGATCATATAATGATGAAGGGCGTATCATTACATTAGAGTATGAAGATTTTTATCTAGTTAATACCTATGTTCCCAACGCTAAACGTAACCTAGAACGCTTAGATTATCGACAGGAGTATGAAGATCAAGTAAGGGCGTATTATAAAAAACTTGATCAAGAGAAGCCAGTTATTCTATGTGGAGACTTAAATGTTGCCCATAAAGAAATTGATTTAAAAAATCATAAGACAAATACGAAGAATGCTGGGTTCACGATTGAAGAGCGTACGAAGTTTACTGAACTACTGGATGCAGGCTTTACCGATACCTTTAGGTATCTATATCCTGATACTGTCAAGTATTCATGGTGGTCGTATATGTTCAATGCACGTAAAAATAACGCAGGGTGGCGCATTGATTATTTTGTTGTATCTGATCGATTGCGTGAAGCAATCAAAGAAGCACAGATTTTAAACGAAATTCATGGAAGTGATCATTGTCCAGTAACACTTGAGTTATCTTTATAGGTGGTAACTAAAAACTAAGGGTGATATTATGAAAACAAGCGTATACTTACGTGAGAAAAAAAGGTTTAAAGATGTTAGAATCCACGATATCGATGATATACCAGAAGAAGAGATTATTGATAAGTGGCAGAAAACACTCAATTTAATGGTTAAAATTGCAAGTGTAAAAGCAGCATTGATTATGAAAATTACACCAGAAACGATGTCGGTATTTTTAAAGAGTCAAAACGAAACAAATCCATACCCAGAAAATGGCAAGGATCACTTAGGTCATGGACTCTACTGTGAAACGGTAATTGGTGAAAAC
Source organism: Caryophanales bacterium (assembly GCA_021767685.1). Taxonomy (GTDB): domain Bacteria; phylum Bacillota_I; class Bacilli_A; order Izemoplasmatales; family Izemoplasmataceae; genus JAIPGF01. The sequence continues at coordinate 5,425 of JAASSV010000046.1, forward strand.
CGAAAACTCCACATTGATAATGCATTAAAAAATGAGGATTGGAAAAACAATCCTGATGTTGAGCTAGATATGATTTCATATTTTGGGCTGCCAATTAGATATCCAGATGGATCATATTTTGGAACGATTTGTATCCTCGATGATTCTGAGATTGATATGGATGATCACATTGCTGATTGGATATTAATGGCGCGTGATATTATTGAAAAAGATTTAGTGATTATGGCTCAAAATCAAACTCTGAAACATCAAGTTAATCATGATTTTCTAACTGAATTACCTAATCGAAAACGATTATATGAGTTCTTGGACATCGTTGAACAAGATTGTAAAAGAGGCTTGTATAATTACGGTATAGCTATGATTGATATTCGGCACTTTAAGCAAGTTAATGATAAATACGGTCATGATGTTGGCGATCAAGTTCTTAAGGAAGTTGCGCAGTCGATGAATAAACGTGTGCGTAAGAATGATTTACTCTCTCGTTTCGGTGGAGATGAGTTTGTATTAGTCGTGAAAGAAGTAAATGAAGAGAACTTTAACAATATACTGAATGAACTTGAGGAATCCGTTAGCAATAATGATAAGTTAAAGAAATACAACATTGGAATTACAATTGGTTATGCCATAAGCAATGAATCTCAATGTGAGTTTGCTGAACTCATCACAGAAGCAGATGACTGGATGTATAGAAATAGAGAATAAAAATATAGGATGTCTTTTTTAAAAAAGACATCCTATTATATTGAAATATATTCTTTAGTGTATTAGACTAGAGAGTGAGTTAAAAAGGAGTTTGATTATGGCTAAAGCAATTAAAGCAAGTATTTATTTTAAATTATATATGGTCTTTTTACGAGTTGGATTATTTACAATTGGTGGTGGGTATGCCATGCTGCCAATGTTACGGAAAGAAGTCGTCAATAAATATGGATGGGCAACAGATGAAGAAATGCTGGACTACTTTGCTATTGGTCAAAGTACACCAGGTATTATTGCAATCAATACCGCGACATTTATTGGGTACAAAAAAGCCGGTATACTGGGTGCCTTTGCATCAACATTAGGTATGGTAACACCATCATGGGTTATTATTATTTCGATTGCCAAATTTTTCGAAGCATTTAGTAGTAATCCTATTGTAGAGTCGGCATTTCAAGGTGTCCGTGTTGTCGTTGTTGTATTGATTTTGAATGCCGTAATAAAAATGGGGAAGAAGTCTATTACGAATTGGATTACAGCACTGATCGGTATTCTAGCATTCGCTTTGGTGATGTTCTTTAGTGTGTCGCCTGTATATATCGTTATCGGATCTGGTATCATTGGTGTGCTACTGTATACCTTTAAGATTGGCGGTGTTGAATAATGGCGCTATTACGAATGTTTCTAATCTTTTTTAAAGTCGGTTTATTTACAGTCGGTGGCGGCTTAGCTGCAATTCCTTTATTGCAAGCTGAGGTACTGAAAAGAGGTTGGTTAACACAAACGCAATTTACAGATATGATAGCCGTAAGTGAATCAACTCCAGGACCAATTGGTGTTAATATTAGTACCTACGTAGGGTATTCGCAGTACGGTATTATCGGTAGTATTGTTGCGACATTTGGTATTGTATTACCAAGTATGATTATTATCATGCTCATTGCTCGGTTTGTTCTTCATTATCGAGACAGTCATTTGGTTAGTGGAATTTTCACGGGATTACGACCTGCTGTTACAGGATTGATTTTAGCGGCCGCAGGAAGTATTGCTATGGTTACACTCATCCATATTGATGCATATAAAGCATCGGGTGACTTACTTGATTTAATTTCCTTAAAATCATGGGCACTCTTTTTCATATTCTTATTTGCAACCAATAAATGGAAACATCATCCTATCTTCTATATAATCATCGCTGGCGTTGTTGGAATCTTTATTTTCTAATTGTAAAAAATATGGTAAAATAAGATAAGAACGTTTGAGGAGGAGTAGTATGTATTGGAAATTTCCGTTAGGTAAATGGTTCGCCCCACGTAAAGAT
>JAASSV010000047.1 GCA_021767685.1 Caryophanales bacterium
AGTTGATGAGTTCATTGCTCTTGTTAAAAAAGAAATTAAAGATAAAGCATAATAAAAATAGGTCCATTGGACCTATTTTTTTTGTAGTGTTCTTATAAATGCTTCATCGGGGTCAATAAATATCGTTTTTTGATTGGTATAAGTGACAAAACTATTCAATTGACCAGGAACCTTTTTGATATGTCTAATCAGTGTATAATCAACTGGTACACTTGATGAGTTTTTCATCTTAGAAAAGTAACTTGCAAGTTGTGCAGCTGTTCTGATTGTTGTTTCTGATAATGGGAAGGTTTCTCTGACAACAACATGACTTCCTGGGGCATTTTGAACGTGAAACCAAACATCTGTATAATGCGCGACTTTATGTGTGATATACGCATTTTGTTTGTTGTTTTTACCGACAAGTATTTGAATCCCATCTTCATCAATATAGGTATCATATTGAGGTTTTCGTGATTTCTTGCTGTTGTGGTGTCTACGTTTCATATATTTTTGTTCAATTAACTCTTCTTTAATTTCTTCAATATCCTTGATTGAAGCGTTCTCTAACTGATAGTCTAATTCATTAAAGTAAATCAGTTCATTTTTGGCTTCTGTGATTTGATTCTTTATATAAGGAATACTTTTCTTCATCTTTTTATAGCGTTTAAAATATTTTTTACTGTTTTCAATTGGTGTTAGACGATTATCTAGGTCTATGGTAACGGGTTCATTTGTATAGTAGTTATTCACAGTAATTTGGCTATCACCTTTGTCAATCTCGTGGAGATTAGCCTGGATGAGTTCTCCTTTAATGCGGTACTCATCGCGAGTTTTGGTCTGTTCTAATTGTTGATTAAGCTTTTCAATTTTATGATTAAGTTGTTTTTGTTTACGTGATATTAAGTTAATGATATGTTTTGCCTGTTGGCGGATCTTATCATGGTGATCACGATTATGATAATAATCATCAACACATTCATTCATCGAATCTTTTGAGATATGTGTCCCATCTTTATGCGTTAACTCGGTAAAATAGAAATAGTCTTTCGTTTCGGTCTTTACAATTTCAGGGTTAGATGACTGGATAAATGTTTCAAATACATCATCAATTGACAACTCACTATGTTCATAGCGATATAACACCTCTTTAGCACCAAGTGGTGAGAATCCCATAAAGTGTTGTCGTATGGTTTTATGGTTAAGATGATCTGGATTAGCAAAAAAGTCGCCTGCGCCTTTTTGCGGATTGACTTGATCAGTAGCAGGGGTTTCATAAGTCGCCCCACTAAAAATCGTCCGATCATTACCATCAAATGGCATGCTGTGTTTGATCGCATCAAGAATGGTTAAATTACTATCTGTAACAATAATGTTACTATGTCGTCCCATTGATTCTACAATCAGTTTCTTCGCTTCATAATCACCAAGTTCATTTCGTTTAGAGATATCGAAGATGATGACACGATCATTTTCGATTTGTTGTATATTAGAGATAACGCCACCATCAAAGTGTTTTCTTAAAAACATCCCGAACGTACCGGGGTGTGACGGTTTATCGTAGGTATAACGTGTTAAATGTATGCGTGCATAGTTTGGCGATGCACTTATGTATAATTTTTTCTTCCCTTGTTGGGTATGAATAAAAAACAATAAGTCAGTGTCTGTAATTTGATAAATTTTATTGACACGACCGTCTTGTATTGTTTCTTTAAACTCCGTTACTAAGGAATGTACTACATTTCCATCAAAACTCATATAAATCACCATAGGTATTATAACACAGCATTAAAAAATAATAAAAAAATGTTACATAAACCTTACATTTTTACGCTTTTAGTGTTATCATATATAATAAATTAGTATGTCTTAAAGGAGGGACACAATGTGAAGCTCAACCAGCGCGGTTTATTGATTGTTATTAGTGGTCCCTCAGGGGTCGGTAAAGGAACAGTAAGAGAAGCGTTATTCGAAATGGAAGGACATGACTTAGTGTATTCCACTTCAATGACGACACGTCCACCACGTGAAGGGGAAATAGATGGTAAGGATTATTATTTTGTATCCAAGGAAGAATTTCTTGAACGGATTAAAAATGATCAATTCTTAGAATATGCTGAGTTTGTTGGGAATTACTATGGAACCCCAAAAGACAAAATTGATGCCCAGTTAGAACAAGGAAAAGAAGTTGTTCTTGAAATTGAGGTACAAGGGGCATTACAAGTTAGAGAAAAAGTAAAAGATGCGGTCTTTATCTTCATTGCTCCGCCAAATAAAGAAGCGTTATTTCGACGCTTATTAAGACGCGGAACAGAAGACCCAGAGACAATTGATAGTCGAATGAAAAAAGCAGAGCGTGAGTTTCCACTTGCGCATAAATACGACTATATCGTTGTCAATGATGAAGTTATGAATGCGGCCGATCGTATTATTGCGATTATCCGTGCGGAACACGCGAAAACTGAGCGTGCCATATATAAGTATAGAGAAATGTTGGAGGTTGATTAAACATGGCAAACAAAGATGGATTACGTTACCCATCAATTGATGATTTATTAACACATATTGATTCGAAGTACAAATTAGCTTATGCATCATCAAAACGCGCAAAGAAAATTAAAGAGTTTGATGATGTTACAATTGAACACAAATGCAGTAAACCGGTTGGGATTGCATTAGAAGAAATTTTAGAAGAAAAAATCGATATTGAATTTGAACAATAAAAGTAGAAATCATTCTACTTTTTTTATGTGGATTATATATTTTAAACTTAAAAAATGGTATAATAAATTAGCACAAAACAGGTGGTAAATTATGAACAAACAATTTCGTGTGCTTTTAGAGCAACTAGAGTTACAAACACAATCAAATATATACCAAGGGTTACTAAAAGATGTAACCGTCAATGAGACTAACAGTTGTTGGTCTTTTCGTGTGCGGTTTAACAGCCCACTAGCAATTGAACACTTAGAAGAGTTTGAATCACGTTTTCAGCGACTACCAAATAAATTGGCACATTGTGATAAGACAGAACTTCTTCTTGAATATGAAGAAGTTAATCATGAGCATATTGAAGCCTATTATGACTATGTCTTACGTAAACTGGCGAAAGAACGTCCACGGTTTAATGCGATTCTTGACTTTAAAATTGAACAAGAAGATAACAAGATAAATGTTCTTTGTCCAAAAGATGGAACATTTGTCACTAACATGTTATATGAAATTAAACGGGAATTAAAACGCTATGGGTTTGATGTCATACTAGCTTCTCGTATTTGCGAGAAGTCACCAATGATTAAAGATCGTATCAGTAAAGAAGCGTCTGACTTTTCGATTAAAAGTGAAGAAACTATTGAGCAAGAGAAACCAATGCGTTTCATGTCATATAATGATGGTAAAGTCCGTAAAATTACCCATCAAATTGAAGACATCCCAATCACTGAACAAGAACTTATTGAATATAAAAGTATGCATAATAATACAAAGGTTTCATTTGAAGGTGAAATCACCCATATTGAACACTTTGTTACACGGAAGAAGAGTCATTTATTTACATGGATTATTTCTAATGATAATGATTCAATATATGTGAAAAAGTTTGTGAAAAACCAAGATGAACTTGCGTTTATGAAACAAACAAAAGTAGGCATGTTAGCGAAAATTAACGGTATCGCTTCATTTGATGAATATTCAAAAGAAGTTACCGTCACCGCAATTACGATTGAACGTAGTAACCATTCAGTCACAAGAGATCCGCGTGTTGATGCGGCAAAAGAAAAGCGTGTCGAGTTACATCTTCACTCAAAGATGTCCACATTAGATGGCATCACATCAATGAAAGATTATGTGAAAACAGCGAAAAAATGGGGACATGATGCCATTGCCGTGACTGATCACGGAACCGTACAATCATTCCCAGAACTATACAATGCGACAAAAGATAAAAAAATTAAGCCGATTTATGGTTGTGAATTATCGTTTATTGATGAAGCTCAATTAGATGTCATCAAACATCCGATAGACTTACCACTCACTGATGCGGTATATACAGTATTTGATATCGAGACCACAGGTTTGAGTGTGCTTCATGATAAGATTATTGAAATTGCTGCAGTGAAACTGAAAAACAATCAAATTGTTGATGAGTTTTCAATGTTTGTTAATCCTGAACAGCCGTTAAGTATGCTGACAACAAAACTGACATCAATTCAAAATAAAGATGTGGCATTAGCTCCTACCATTGACGAGGTTATTCCACAATTTAAAGCCTTTTTTGAAGGAACCATCATGGTTGCTCATAATGCTCATTTCGATATGGGATTCATCTATCAATCCTTAAAAGATCATGACTTATATGAGGGACCTTTACCAACAGTAGATACCTTACAAATTGCTCGTAATGCGTTTGGAGACGAGTTGAAACGCTTCAACTTAAAAGCCGTAAGTCGTTTCTTTAAAGTTCATCTTGAACGTCATCACCGTGCGATATATGATACTAAGGCCACAGCCGAAATCTTCTTACATATGTTAAAACATATGCGTGAAGTTGGCATCATTAATGTGAACCAAATGAATATGTTAAGTGATGGCAGTGATGGTTATAAACATGCAATACCAAGTCATATTAATCTGTTAGTTAAAAATCAAACAGGATTAAAGAATTTATATAAATTAGTCAGCTTAGCAAACACAAAATATTTCCATAAAGAACCCAGATTATTAAAGAGCGTATTAGACGCTCATCGTGATGGCCTTCTAATCGGTAGTGGGTGTATGAATAGCTATCTCTTTGAGATTGCTAAAAATAAACCTTACGATGATTTATTAGAAGCAGCAAAATACTATGACTTTTTAGAAGTTCAACCCTTTGAAGATTACCTTTACTTAGAAGAACGTATGGATGATGTAAAAACCGTCATTCAAACGGCAATTGAAAACATCATTCAGGTTGGAAAGACATTAGATATACCCGTTGTTGCGACAGGTGACGTACACCATGTCTTAAAAAGCGAGAAGAAGTACCGAGATATTTATGTCCAAACACCAGTTGTTGGTGGGGGACTACACCCACTTGCCAACTATAAAAATATTCCAAGCCAATATTTCAGAACAACAACCGAAATGCTAGAATCGTTTCCGTTTCTAGATGATGAAACAACGCATAAAATTGTTGTTGAAAATACACAATTAATCAATCAAAAAATTGACTTTGTGAAAGCCTTCCAAAAAGAGTTATATGCACCAAATGATGACTTTTTAGCGTTAGAAGGTATTCCATCAATTGAAAATAAACTGATCAAAATGGTTAGTGATAAAGCCCGTGAAATCTATGGCAATGATGTGCCACGACTTGTTCAAGACCGGATTGATAAAGAGATAACAAGTATTACTGAAAATAAATTCTCGACCGTTTATTTTATCTCTCATCTACTTGTTAAGAAATCATTGGATGAAGGGTATTTAGTTGGTAGTCGTGGATCTGTTGGGAGTTCATTAGTCGCAACACTTATGGATATCACAGAAGTCAATCCACTACCACCACATTATGTATGTCCTAAGTGTCATTTCTCAAGTTTTAAAATGACCAAAGAACAAAAAATGACATATGGTCTAACAGAGGAAGAAGAGTCTTTACAAGCCATTCTCGATCGCTATGATACTGGCTTTGATTTACCACAAGAGATGTGCCCACATTGTGGCGAAGAACTCCATAAAGATGGTCACTCAATTCCATTTGAAACTTTCTTAGGATTTAAAGGAGATAAAGTACCGGATATTGACCTTAACTTTAGTGGTGAATATCAACCGGTTGTGCATGAATATATTCGTAAGATATTTGGTAATGAACGTGCCTTCCGGGCAGGAACCATTTCAACTGTCGCCGAAAAGACAGCCTTTGGGTATGTTAAAGGGTACTTAGAATCTAAAAATATTACAATGCGAAGCGCAGAAATTCAACGTAGCGCAGCGCGCATAACAGGTGTAAGACGATCAACTGGTCAACATCCAGGTGGGATTGTTGTTGTACCAACATATAAAGAAATCTATGATGTCACGCCAGTACAGTATCCGGCTGATGATACGTCTAGTAATTGGCGGACGACACACTTTGATTACCATAGCTTTGAAGAAAATCTCTTTAAACTCGATGTCCTTGGACATGATGATCCAACCATGATTCGTTACTTAATGGATCATGTGAAAGAGAATCCAATTGACTTCCCGTTTACTGACGCAAGAGAGATTCCATTAGATGATCCTAATGTCTATGGCATGTTAAATTCTACAGAAGCAATTGGCTTAACGCCAGAAGATCTTAACAGTCAAGTTGCGAGTTTTGGTATCCCTGAAATGGGAACTAACTTTGTCCGCGATATGTTAACAGATTCCCGTCCTAAAACCTTTGCTGATGTGGTAAAAATCAGTGGGCTTTCACACGGGACAGATGTGTGGATTAATAACGCAAAAGACTTAGTTACAGGTCATAATCAACGTTTTGGTAAAATCCCTTTTAAGCATGTTATTGGTTGCCGTGATGATATCATGGTTTATCTTATTCAAAATAATATGCCACAAGAAATTGCCTTCGAAATATCTGAGTTTATTCGTAAAGGTAAAGCTCAATTCCAACCAGATAAATGGGATGGATATAAAGACATTATGAAACAACATAACATTCCTGATTGGTACATTTGGTCATGTGGGAAGATTAAGTACATGTTCCCTAAAGCCCATGCAACAGCGTATGTTATGATGGCATTACGGATTGCTTGGTTTAAGTATTATCATCCAATCTTATTCTACAGTGCGTACTTCTCAAAACGTGCTAGTGATTTTGATATTTATGCCTTCTTAGGAGGCGAATATGAAATCCGTAAACGGATGAATGAAATTGATGAACAAGGTAATCGTGCAAGTGATCGTGACCGAAGAGTGTATACCGTTTTAGAAATAGCACTTGAAATGGTCAAACGTGGATTCAGTTTCAAAACGATTGATATTAATGAATCTGATGCGACAGAATTTAAGATTACTGAAGATAAAAAACAGCTGCTCTTACCATTTATTACAGTAGATGGGTTAGGTCTTAAAGTGGCGAAATCAATTGTAGAAGCACGAGAAGAAGCACCGTTTAAAACACAAGAAGATATCAAAAACAGAACCAGCTTATCTAAAACACTATTCAATAAGTTAGATATGTTAGATGTGTTTGAAGGGATTCCTGAAGATTCACAATTAAATCTATTTAAACTATAATATCAAGGAATGGCAAATTGCCATTCCTTTTTTCTTTGAATCATAAATTTTAATTGTGAAAGACAAAAAAACTGATATAATGACAGTATTGAAAGAAGTGATTAA
>JAASSV010000048.1 GCA_021767685.1 Caryophanales bacterium
GCCATGATTTCAATCGCATGATAATCTGCTTTACCGGCTTTAATATCTTCTAAGAGTCGTCTAGCATTACCAAGACCATGAGCAATACCGATTTTTAAATCTAGGTCATCAATCTTAACAGTCGCTTCTCTTACACCATCTAAGCCACGTAGCTCATTAAAATCTATGCGTTCTAATGTATCACCAGTGATTAACTCATACGCTGTTCTTGCGGCAGCTTCTATGACACCACCAGTGGTACCAAAAATAGCAGCAGCACCTGTTGACTCACCAAGAATATTATCAAATTCACCATCAGGTAATTTGTCAAACTCTATTCCGGCTTCTTTGATCATGTGACCAAACTCCCGTGTAGATAACGTATAGTCAACATTATGTAAATTTTCTTTTGATAATTCTGGTCGAGCACTTTCAGCCTTTTTCGCAACACATGGCATAATCGATACAACTTTAATTTGTTTGCTTGGTAGATTAATCTTTTCGGCATAATATGTTTTCGCAATGGCACCGACCATTGTTTGTGGTGATTTACATGATGATGGGACATCTAACATTTCAGGGAACTGATGTTCTATAAATTTAACCCAGGCTGGACAGCAACTGGTTAACATTGGCAGAGTTCCCCCATGTTCTATCCTGTGAACCAGTTCTCTTGCTTCTTCCATAATCGTTAAATCAGCACCAAAGTTTGTATCAAACACAGCATCAAAGCCAAGACGTCTTAATGCCGTAACAATTTTACCTGTTGAAATACTACCCGGATCCATCCCAAACATTTCGCCTAATGCGACCCTTACCGCAGGAGCCACTTGGACTACCATATGATAATTTTTGTTTGATAATCGTTTCCAAACACGAGGGACATCATTACGTTCTGTTAATGCACCTGTAGGACAGACAGCGACACATTGTCCACAGTAAGTGCATGATGTATCGGCCATATCAAGGTTAAATGCTGGCGCAACAACGGCGTCAAATCCGCGTCTAAGACCACTTAATACACCCACAGTTTGGACATCGTTACACATTGTCTCACAGCGACGACACATGACACATTTGTTAGGATCTTTGACAATTGACTTACTTGAATGATCAATAGGGTAAGTCATTTTTTCTCCTTCAAATGAAATATCACGAATATTTAACTCTTCTGCAAGAGATTGTAATTCACAGGTTAAGTTCTTCGTACAGGTTAAACACTCAAAGGGATGATTTGATAACAATAGTTCAAGATTATTACGCCGCGAGTTAATCGCCCGTAAACTATCAGTTTTTATATGCATACCATCATACACTTTTTCCGCACAACTTGGGACAAGTGCTTGACGGTTTTCAACTTCAACAACACAAATTCGACATGAGGCAACTTTGTTAACGATGCCATAGTCTTCTAAGTTCAAATGACAGAGTGTAGGAATTTTAATACCTGCTTGATCGCAAGCATCAAGTACAGTAGTTCCTTTTTTTACCATCATTGGTCGACCATTCACATGGATATTTACAGTATTCATAGTGACCTCCTAAGGTTTGATGATTGCATCGACAGGACATGCATTGTAACAAGCCCCACAGGCAATACATTCAGATTCATCAACAACATGAGGTTGTTTAACCTCACCAGTAATACAATCGACAGGACAGACGCGAGAACATTTTGTACAGCCAATACATTTATCTTCGTCAATACTGTAGGTTGTTTTTTTCGTACGATACGCATAGGCTTCATATTCTTCACGGAATCGATCAATTGTGGAAAGAATAGGATTCGGAGCACTTTGACCTAATCCACAAAGTGAACTGTCTTTAACATTATGGGATAACTCCTCAAGTAAGTCTAAATCCTCTGGCGTACCTTCCATCTGTGTCAATCGATCTAAGATTTCATATAAGCGTTTGGTTCCAATGCGACAAGGGGTACATTTGCCACATGATTCATCTTGCGTAAAGTCTAAGTAAAACTTAGATAGTTCCACCATATCAGTATCTTCATCAAGAACGATCATACCGCCACTACCCATCATACTACCAATTTTACGAATTGATTCGTAATCAATTGGTGTATCTAGGTTTTCTTCTGTAATAACACCACCACTTGGACCACCGGTTTGAACGGCTTTAAAGGCTTTGCCATCTGAGATGCCACCACCGATATCATAAATAATTTCGCGTAAGGTGGTTCCCATTGGGACTTCAACCAAGCCAACATTATTTACTTTACCTGCTAAGGCAAATACTTTGGTCCCTTTAGAGTGTTTTGTACCGATTGATTGAAACCACTCAGGCCCTTTCATGATGATCGCAGGGATGTTCGCAAATGTTTCAACATTGTTCACACTGGTAGGTTTTCCTCTAAATCCACTAACACTTGGAAATGGGGGTTTTTTATTAGGTTCCCCACGTAAACCTTGTAAACTATTGATTAAGGCTGTTTCTTCCCCACATACAAATGCACCAGCACCGAGCTTCAGTTCAATATCAAAGTCAAAGCCACTTGAGAAGATATCATTACCTAATAGGCCGTATGAACGTGCTTGTTCAATCGCTGTTTGTAAGCGAGAAATTGCTAGGGGGTACTCAGCTCTAATGTAAATATACCCTTTGTTTGAACCAATCGCATATCCTGCAATAGCCATAGCCTCTAAGACGGAATGAGGATCTCCCTCTAAAATAGAACGATCCATAAAGGCACCAGGATCTCCTTCATCTGCGTTACAGATAATATACTTTTCATCACTTGTTTCTCTTGCGGTGAGTTCCCATTTTAATCCTGTTGGGAAGCCACCACCACCGCGTCCACGTAAGTGTGATTCTTTAATAACATTAACCACTTTTTGTGGCGTGTATTCACTAAGTACTTTTCCTAAAGCTTGATAGCCTTTAACCGCAATATACTCATCAATGTTTTCAGGGTTAATAAACCCACAGTTACGTAATGCAATGCGATATTGCATCTTTGGCGTTGTATCTGTCATCATTTATAACACCGCCTTATCAAAAGACGTTTCAATAATATGATCGTCAAAGGTATCTTCATTGTTCATAATTGCCTGCATAAACGGTGTCACCATTTCCGCTGTCACTGGACCATATAGTGTTGGTTTTTTACCAGGAATATTGACTTGAATTGTAGGCTCTTTATGACAATATCCAATACATCCTACACCAACAACTTTAGCGTTAAAATTCTCTTCCTTAATCCGCTGTTCGATTGAGAATAATGTTTCGTCTGCGCCTACGGCAAACCCGCATGTCGCAAGACCAACAAGTATTTCAATCTGATCATTATCTGATTGTCCCTCGTTACGTAAAGACACTTGATTTGTCATCGTTTTTTGGGTGTCTTTTAATGCCTTAAAATTTTTAATTGTCATTGTGCTCACCTCGATATTTATCAATAATATCTAATGCCATATCATCCGTGACATGACCATATACTTTCTCACCAACAGTAACGACAGGAGCGAGACCACAAGCACCTATACACCGAACATCTCGGACGCTAAACAGCCCATCTTCAGTGACATGACCTTTATCGATTTCTAGACGTTCTAATAATGTATGCAAGACAGTGTCTGCCCCGCGGACATAACATGCTGTTCCCATGCACACACTAATATCATATTCACCAGGTTTCTCTTCATTAAAAAATGAGTAAAAGCTGACTACACCATTTACTCTTGCCGCACCGATATTAAGATGCTTAGCTACAAAAAATTGTAAATTGTGGGGAATGTGGCCAAATAATTTTTGGGCGCGGTGTAATACATGGATCAATGATTCTTCAGGGCGTTCGAGTTCATTAATATACGTTTTTAATTCTGTTAATTTATCTTGATCTAAATTGGTAAAGCTTAAATCAATGTTTCCCATATTAGTACTCCTTTCTAAAATAGACCTTCTTACATTCTTAGCATAACAAACTATTTAATTAACTCACGATTTCTTTATTTTTTTTACTTATTAAATAGGCCATATGTCCCTTTGTTGAGATGTAAGCGTAATCATTCATTATCATAAGTTAACTTTTAAGCGTATGTAACACCTTACATTCTTTGAAAAAATCAATCGAAATCTAATGAAAATTCTTAATTAGAAAATTGTATAAATACGATTTTTATTATAATTCTCAAAAGCGCTTTTTTAAGCGATTAACAAATTTCATTTAAGCCCACCTTAATTGTAAGAAACCAATTTTATAAAAAAATTACGAAAACGGTATAGTAAATTTTTTTATTCTATGCTATACTGTTTACGAAAACGATATAGTAAATCGCTTACATTTTTAAAAAGGGAGTTTAGAACTATGATTATTCAATACCAAACAACACAAGATAAACTTTGGCAAACGATAGAGAAACAAAATAAACTTTATCGCAACCAAAAGAAACTCGTTGTTGATTCGAGTGAAACCTATCAGACAATGTTAGGATTTGGTGGCGCATTTACCGAAGCTGCTGGATATACATTTGCACAACTATCTAAAGAAAATCAAGATAAAATATTAAAAGCCTATTTTGATCCAGTAGTCGGTCTGGGATATAATCTCGGACGGGTTTCTATTCATAGTTGTGATTTCTCTTTAGGAAATTACACCTATGTTGAAGAAAATGATGAGACATTAGAGACATTTGATATTAAACGTGATTATGATTATGTTATTCCGTTTATTGAAAAAGCTGAAGAAGTTGCCGGTAAAAAAATGAAAATTTTGGCATCACCTTGGAGTCCACCTCCTTGGATGAAAACAAACGGTGAAATGAATAACGGAGGAAAACTTAAAGAAGAGTACTATCAAACATGGGCAGATTACTTTGTTAAATTTGTCGATAATTATAAAGCAATTGGAAAAGACATTTTTGCTGTAACGGTTCAAAATGAACCAGCAGCAAAACAAATTTGGGACAGTTGTTTATATACCAAAGAAGAAGAGCGGGACTTTGTTAAAAATTACTTAGGTCCGACATTAAAAAAAGCGTATCCTGATATCCATATTATTATATGGGATCATAACCGCGACATAATAGTGGAACGTGCGGATGCAGTATTATCAGATAAAGAAGCACGCGAGTATGTTTGGGGAACAGGACTTCATTGGTATGTTAGTGAAGAGTTTGAAAAAGTGGGCAAAGTTCATGAACTCCATCCTGATAAACACATCTTATTTACTGAAGGGTGTATTGAAGGTGGCGTCCACTTAGGTGCATGGCACACAGGTGAACGATATGCACGCAATATGATTGGTGACTTTAACAATTACTGTGAAGGATATATTGATTGGAACTTAATCTTGAATGAAATTGGTGGACCAAATCATGTAGGTAACTATTGTGATGCCCCAATCATTGGAGATACCAAAGAAGATAAAATACATTTTAATAGCTCATATTACTATATTGGGCATTTTAGTAAGTTTATTCAACCGGGTGCTAAACGGATTAAGCATACGCTTGAAGATGACACCATTCAAACCGTCTCATTTATCAATCCTGACAAGCGGATTGTTACAGTGATATTGAATGAAACAGAAGACGACAAAGAAATTACTTTAGAAATGGACGGGGAACAACAAGTTGTTACCTTAGCATCAAGAAGTATTTCAACATTTATAAAGGAGTGATTTCATGAGTGATTATAGCTTTGACGGCAGAACATTTGTGATTAAAAATTATTTAAAACAACAAACATTTTCAAATTTCTTACCTGGTTTAGCGGGTAAGAAAGGAATTCCACTTTGGGCCTTTTATGTAAATCGTGGTCAGGGAATTAGTGGGTTTGGACTTCAAAATAAGAATCGTCCAATTATGGAGTTTACTCCTGCCAATAAAGCTTACGAATCCGTAGGACAAATTGGTTTTAGAACATTTTTAAAAGTTAATGATACCTATTATGAGCCGTTTAAACTTAGTAATCAAAACCCTCATGAAATGGCAATTGATCGTGAACGTTTTATTATTAAAGATCAAAATAGTGAGTTAGGACTTAACACGAAAATTACCTATTATGGATTGCCAGGTGAGAACTTAGGTGGCTTAGTCCGTAAAGTTGAAATCACTAATACCAGTGATAACACCTTACAAGTTGAGTTGTTAGATGGAATAGGTGAAATCTTACCAGCTGGCGTTGAAAATGCAGCCTTCAAAAGTGTTTCTAACTTATTAACAAGTTGGATGGACGTTGAAGAACTTGAGAATAAGATGGCGTTTTATAAATTACGGTCATCAACTCAAGATACAAGTGAAGTTACCGCAGTAAAAGATGGAAACTTTATGTATGCAACTATTGATGGAGAGTTTATCAGACCAATTGTTGATCGAGATTTAGTCTTTGGTGAAGATTCATCATTAATGAATCCAGTGAACTTCCAAAAGAACACATTAGAAAGCATTACAAAAGAACCACAAGTAACCGCCAATAAAGTACCATGTGGATTTATCCCAGTAACGACTGAGATTGCCCCAG
Organism: Caryophanales bacterium; assembly: GCA_021767685.1. Taxonomy (GTDB): domain Bacteria; phylum Bacillota_I; class Bacilli_A; order Izemoplasmatales; family Izemoplasmataceae; genus JAIPGF01. Next base: position 6,460 of record JAASSV010000048.1, read on the forward strand.
GAGAAACACTGAGATTAAATATCATGATTGGACATGTCGCATCGATTGATTATATTCATACCTTCAAAGAAGACGCAAAAAGTGATGACTACTTCGATCAAAAGGAAGATGAAGCAAGAAACATCATCGATGAACTATTAAACGATGTAGAAACAAGCACAAACTTCCCAGTATTTGATGAATATGTTAAACAAAACTATTTAGATAATTTATTACGTGGTGGATATCCAGAAGCCATTGGAAATACCATCTATCACTTATACTCAAGACGTCATGGTGATTTAGAACGAGATTATAACTTCTTCGAGTTAGCACCTGAATACTATTCAAACGGAGCTGGAAACTTCCGCGATGTCTGTCAAAATAGACGAATGGATAGTTTTATCCATCGTGAAGTAGGGGCATTTAACATTAAGCATTTTGCCTCATTAATCCAACTTGATGGGTATAATCCATTAACCGTAAAAGGGATGACCTATTCAATCACAAGCGATTCCTTAAAAGGAGAGTTAGTTGATCGTCATTTCAAAGGTGATCACGACAAAGTTGTTGCTTTTATGAGTAAGCGTTTTACCCCAGGAAGTCTCGTCAACTTTATAGAAAATAATAATATTACGGTTAAAACAAGTGATGAAGCATACTTAAATGATATTATCCAAAACGCCTGTGAACATATTGAAAGTGTCTTTGGCGAAGGATATTGGGTCGATCACTTTACCTATATTATTGATTTAGTTGAAAACTATGAAGCGATTTATCCCGATCATATGACTGAGTTGTTATTTAAAGATAAATCATTAAAAACCTTTGATTCACCTGTTAGTGTGAAAC
>JAASSV010000049.1 GCA_021767685.1 Caryophanales bacterium
GGTGAAAGAGACACATTTCTACAACGTGAAAGAAACAATTGTTTCAATCTTTGTTTCATTCTTCACGATGGTGATGGTGTTACTCTCAACCTTTATCATTTACATTTTATTAAACGAACTTGTGACATTACTGATCGATATTGTTATGGAGGTGGTCTATCGTGCGTAATTTATTGAAACGTTTCAGTTTGTTAGCTCTTGTTTTCAGTGCCGTAGCGATTACTGTCTCTGCAAGTACGACACCACGGTCAGGAGAGGTACAAACCGAAGATAATTATCCATTTATTGAAGAAACAAAATTTGCATCAAGTCGTTATACAACGATGAGTGATGATCGTCAAATCACTAATGATATGATTATCCCGATTACTGATGCTGATGAGCTAATTGAAGAAAATAGCCGATTTAGACTATATTTTGATGAAACGCATGTCTCATTTAAAGTCGAAAATAAAACCACAGGCTATGTATGGGCAACCCACTTAAATGAACCTGATCAAGGAAGTTATGATGCGTTCTTACAAAGTGGTGTTGCGATTGAATACATCGATTTAAATAAAAATATGCAACTTAAAACCAATGTCGGGATCGTTGATACCATTCATCAAGTTGAGCGACGATCAATTAACAATGGAATCCAGTTAAGTATTAACTTTGGTGGATTCTGTGCGACGCGAGCTTGTGAACGGCTCTATCCAAATTATGTTGCTGGACAAATCGATAGAGAACAAATTTTAGAGGTTGGGTTTACGGAAGTTAATGTCTCATTTGACTTACAAGTGACCTTGACAAATGACGGTATCAAAGCGCATGTGCCATATGATAGTATTGTTGAAGGAAATGCGAACAATATTCGACTGTCAAGTATCATCTTGTTTCCAAGTTTAGGGGCAACGCGTATGGATGACGTTCCCGGTTATATGGTTATTCCAGACGGCTCAGGAACCTTAATTCGCTATGAAGATAATGAAGGAAAGTTTTTATCTCCTTATGAAGAACGCTATTATGGTGAAAACTTAGGGATTGAATCACTAAAACAAAGTGTGACGAGTTATCCTTTAAGTATGCCAATTTTTGGTGCTGTTCATGGTGTTGAACAAAACGGCTTTGTCGGAATCATTGAAGATGGTGACAGCAATGCGAGATTACTGGCGTTTCCGAATGGAGCATTTAATCTAGACTATAACTTAATTTATACAAAAATAGATTATGCACAAGTTTATTTACAAAGCTTTAACCGTGCCGGAACTGGTGGAGCGTTACGGTCTGTTAGAACCGGTAATAGTGATATTACTATTGATTATCGTTTCTTAGACAATGCTGATGCGACATATGTTGGTATTGGTAAAACGTATCGCAGTTACTTAGAAGACATGGGAACGATTGAAAAGTTACAATCAGTTCAAACACAAATTGATTTATTGCTCGATATATTAATGGCAGATAATGAAAGTTCATTCTTTGGTGATACGTTGGTTGAAATGACCACAGTTGAGGATGTCAGAAATATCTATAATTACTTCTTAAACGAAGGGATCAACGAACAACTCATTAACTTAATGGGATGGAATGAAAATGGATATAGTGGCTATTTGCCAAGTGATGTTGATTTTGAAGGTGCGCTTGGGAATAACCGGGCTTATCGGGAGTTAATAGATTATATTAACGAAGATAACCAAGTCTTATTAACAAATGATTATCTATTTGCCACAGACGATACAAAAGGCATCTCTTATCGTCGTCATGTCGCCGAAGGTGTTAATCAGTTCAAACTTGCATTTGAGTGGGATAGACTGGTTCATAACGAACGGTATGTGCTATATCCAGAAGTATCCAATAATCTGGCTTTAGGAGATTATGAGGATTACCTTGATGAAGGTGTCGGGGTCGCTTTTGAGAATGTTGCAAGAAGATTACTAAGTTATGATGATGGCGGTGTTTATACACGCGCTGATTCTCTTCAGTTATTCCAAGAGATTTTAGAAACCTACCAAGACATTGGATATTATAATATGCCAAATGCATATGCGTATCAGTATACTAATGGTTATATGCAGACACCACTTTATAATTCACAGTTAAAATACTTTGACGATTTGGTGCCACTTCTACAAATTGTGCTAAAAGGATATATTCCTATGTATAGTCCACATTTAAACTACAACTCACTCGGACAGGAACAAATCTTAGCGTTAATTGATTTTGGTGTTGCCCCGTCTTATATCTTAACTGAAGAAGCATCAAGTCTGTTAAAAGATACTGATGTTCAAGAGTTCTATACAACCGAGTTTAACTTATGGCAAGATTCCATTGTTGATTCATATCATTATATCGATGGTGCCTTAAGCCATGTCATCAATGCATCGATTGTAGATCGTGATGTTTTAGACTTAGGTGTTGTTAAAGTTACTTATGATAATGGTGTCAGTATTTATGTCAATTATACAACGACAGACTTTATAACAGGTGATGGCGTGATTCCACGCGAAGATTACTTGGTTGTAGGCGGTGATCAATCATGAAAAAAGTCATGGCTAAATTACGTGCCTTAGGACAAAAAGTGATTGCTTGGTTTGTCGATATACCAGAGAATTATCCAAAGGTTTGGGATAAGGTTAAAGTTGTTGGAAAAGGCCTTAGTACTACCGGGAGATTCTTCCGTAAAGTCGGTCATTTTATGACCCATAATAAGGTCTTAAATACAACAACCCATCACGTGGTAGTGTTCGGATTCCTTAAGTTCCGTATTACCAATAAGCGTCGAGAGGCTGTCTTAGGGCTATCCTTTATCTTGATTTGGATTATTGGGTATTCAATTTTCACATTATATCCTGTTTTTAACTCGTTATATTTAAGTTTCTTCAAAGTCCGGTTAGATGCGGATGGCATCCAAACCACCTTGGTTGGGATTAATAACTTTAAAGCTGCCTTTATCTCTGATCCATACTTTGTTGAAATCTTAATTGAATATGTTTTAGAGATGATTTTAAATGTACCTGTTGTTATTGTCTTTGCTTTAATCATTGCGATGTTAATTAATCAAGATGTTAAAGGAAAAGGCGTATGGAGAACTATATTCTTCTTACCCGTTATTATCTCAACAGGACCAGTTATATCAGAGTTAATGAATCAAGGTGCAACGACGCTTCCATCAATTGAGAATTATGACTTTGTGCAACTGATTTTAGATAATATTGGAGAAGCAATTGCTAATCCAATCCAAGCGTTATTCGATACAATTTTACTTGTCTTATGGTTTGCTGGAATCCAGATCTTAATTTTACTGGCTGGGCTTCAAAAAATCGATCGCTCAATCTATGAAGCATCAATGATTGATGGCGCAAGTCCATGGGAAAGTTTTTGGAAAATTACGTTGCCATCGATTATGCCACTAATCAGTGTAACTATCGTATATACAGTCGTAAGCATGAGTGTCTTTTCATTAAATGAAGTGATTATTTACATCCGTGACAAGATGCTTGCGGAGTCTACTGTAGGTACGTTAACGACCGGATATGGTTATAGTGCGGCATTAAGTTGGATTTACTTCGTTGTCATGGCATTATTGATTCTTATCTTTATTGGTCTGATAAATATTAGAAGAAGGGGGCGTCATTCATGAACATGATCCGCAGAACACGTCACTTCTTTAAAGATATGACGAAGTTAATTAAAGCAAAAGATTATGCACAAGCACGCTCAAAATTAAAACGATTACTGGTTGGTATGAAATTTACTGATGGTCTAATCTATACGTTACTAATCTACACGATGTTAATTTCACTAGGATATATTTATCTTTATCCTGTACTTTATATGGTGACCAATAGTTTTATGACGGTACAAGATATCATTTCATCAACGGTTAAATGGATACCATCCTCATTAAACTGGGAGAATTATCGTCTCGTCTTGGATCAAATTAATTACTTTGATTCGTTGAAGGATGGAATTATCTTAGCCGCGTTACCTGCCTTAAGTGCGACCGCAAGTAGTGCACTTGTTGGGTATGGATTTGCCCGCTTTGATTTTCCGTTTAAGAAAGTTTTATTTGTCTTAATGATTACCAGTTTTATTATTCCCCCACAAATTACGATGTTACCGACCTTTAGAATGTATTCAAACTATGGATTACTAGGAAGCATCTGGGCATTTATATTACCGGCTATTTTAGCCCAAGGGTTAAATGGTGCAATTTATATTTTAATTTTCTATCAGTTTTTCAGAATGATACCAAAAAGCTTAGAAGAATCAGCAAAATTAGATGGTGCGAGCAGTTTTAAAATCTTTACCCGTATTGCTTTACCACTCGCAATTCCATCTATAATTATAGTTTTCTTATTTAGTTTTGTATGGTATTATAATGAGACGTACCTATCTGGATTATTCTTACGTGATAGTGGCCTTATGACGTTACCGCTACGCTTACAAAGTTTCTTTAACCAATACTCGAGTATTTATCCAGAAGGATCACGGGCTCGCGAACTGATGCAAGCAGTTAAATTAGCTGGGAACTTGTTAACACTATTCCCACTACTAATCTTATATTTCTTTACACAACGATATTTCGTTGAAAGTATTGACAGAACAGGAATTACAGGTGAATAAACATGAAAAAAGTAACATTACTAATAATTGCAACTGTTTTCATACTCACATTAAGTGCGTGTGACAACGGGGGCACAAATCCAAACTACGATGATCGTAGTTTGGTAGCAGATGACTGTACGCATTTAGATAATATTGATGAATGGCAACCCGTATGGTGTGATGAGTTCGATTATGAAGGACTCCCAGATGACACTAAATGGGATTATGATGTTGGTGGCAGTGGTTGGGGAAATAATGAACTCCAATACTACACCGATTCTGATTTAGATAATGCGTTTGTTGAAGATGGCACATTAACTATTAAAGCAATTAAAGAAGCTATGAGTGGACGTGATTATACGTCTGCACGTTTAGTCACCAAATATCGTGGCGATTGGCAGTACGGTAAAATTCAAGTTCGGGCTAAACTACCAGCTGGTCGTGGAACATGGCCTGCAATCTGGATGTTACCAACAGACTGGGTTTATGGTGGATGGCCCGACAGTGGTGAGATTGACATTATGGAACATGTCGGGTATGATGAAGGAGAAGTCCATGGTACCATTCATACCGCAGCTTATAATCATGGATTAGGAACACAAATAGGATATTCTAAAACTGTTGATGATGCGACAAGTGCGTTTCATGTCTATGAGATGGAATGGGAACCAAGCCGCATTACATTATATATTGATGGTGAACAATATGCCCAATTTGGATACAATCCTTATGCCAATATAGGAACACCAAATAGTGATGCATGGCCATTTGATCAAACCTTCCATTTAATTATGAATATTGCTGTAGGTGGATTCTGGGGTGGTGCTCAAGGTATTGATGATACTGCCTTCCCAACAGAAATGGAAGTTGACTATGTCCGCGTATATCAAAAAGACTATGCGGGGATGGATAATGCTGCACCGGATAGCGTTACTGACCTTGGATTATTAGATGCAACGTTTAACACCATTCAAGTAATGTGGAACCATGCTGAAGATGATGTGATGATTGAATCATATGATATCTTTGTCGATGGTACATTAGTTGGAAATACAACGGTTGATAGCTTCATTATTGAAGATTTAGACCCGGATACATCGTATGAAATTGGCGTCGTCGCTAATGACTTTGCGGAAAATAAAAGTGAAATGGAAACGTTGAATATTCAAACAGAGACACTACCATTAGTGACCGAACGTATAGAAGCAGAAGACTATGTTTTACAGGTTGGAACAATGCGTGAAACCACATCGGATACCGGTGGTGGTCAAAACGTTGGTTATATTGATGACAATGATTATTTAGAATATTTAGTCTATGTTGAAGAAGAAGGAACGTATCAAGTGACTTACCGTGTTGCTAGTGAATCTGGTGGTGGAGAGATTAAGTTTTATGGGAAAGGAAACTTCCCGCTTGCAACTACCGCGATTCCATCAACTGGTGGTTGGCAAACATGGACAGATATCACGAGTGATACTTTTACCCTTTATGAAGGTGTATTAAGGATACGCATCACAGCAAGTTCAGGAGGATTCAATATTAATTATCTTGATATAGAGAAGGTGGAGTAATGGTAACAATTAAGGACATTTCAAAAAAATCAGGATTCAGTGTGACAACAGTATCAAAGGCATTGAATGATTATCCTGATATTTCGTCCAAAACAAAAACCAAAATATTACAGCTATGTGATGATATGGGGTATGTACCTAATCTTAGTGCAAGAAGTTTGGTCAATAAAAAATCTTACACGATTGGGGTTATTTTTGAAGAGATTACTGGGCTCGGATTACAACATCCTTTGTTCAGTAAAATCTTGGAAAGTTTTAAAAATGAAGTAGAAAAAAGCGGTTACGATATTTTGTTCTTAAGTAAAAAAATGGGAGAAAATAACGGATCGTATTATCAACATTGCTTGCGCAAACAAGTCGATGCGGCACTAGTCGTATGTGCGGAGTTTGATAGTGATGAAATGCACGAACTTTATGATGGTGATATTCCGACTGTCGTGATTGATTTTGCATATCGTGATATTTTAAATATTACATCTAATAACCGTTTAGGTGTAAAGCAAGCAGTGAAGTATTTAAAAGACTTAGGGCATGAGAAAATTGCCCACATACATGGTAGTTTACAAACCTATATTGGGGGTATTCGCCATGATTACTTTAAAGATTATATGGATCTTTATGATCTTGAATTGAAAGAAGACTATTTAGTAAATGGTGAGTATTTTAGTAAAGAAGATGGCTATAATGCGATGCAAAAAATCTTAAAACTAAAAGATCAACCAACCGCTATTTTCTGTGCATCAGATATGCTTGCGATCGGAGCTATTCAAGCGATTCAACAAGCTGGATTATCTGTCCCTGAAGATTACAGCATTATTGGATTCGATGGGATTGATATTGGTCAAATATTCTCGCCAAGATTAACAACTATCCGTCAGGATTCCCGAAAGATGGGTAAAATTGCCGCAAGCAACGTATTAACAATGATTACAGAAAATCAGTTTAAGAAAAACAATACTATTACAGTAGATACATATTTAATTACAGGAGAAACGACAAGGGTGTTACGATGAAAACATTACTAGATATTGATTTTACACAAACACAAACATTAGATTCAAATATTTTTAATATTGCAGTTGGTGAAAAATGGGCCAACAATGAGTTACAACA
>JAASSV010000050.1 GCA_021767685.1 Caryophanales bacterium
ACACAATAACAGGAACGACAACATTAGGAGCTCATCGAGATGATATTGAGTTTCTAATTAACCAAAATGATGCGAAAACACATGCATCACAAGGTGAACAACGGACAATAGTTCTTGCAATTAAATTAGCATTAATTGATAGTATTTATCACACAACAAAGCGATATCCCATATTGTTGTTAGATGATGTTTTAAGTGAGTTAGACAGTAAAAGACAAAACAAATTGTTTAGCGTGATTAAAGATAATATTCAAACCTTCATTACAACAACAGATTTAAAACACATTACAGAACAAGCACTAACAAATACAGAGATTTTCACAATTCAAGAAGGCACAATAAAGGAGTTGAAACAGGATGCAAAAGTATGATTCAAGTAACATCCAAATATTAGAAGGGTTAGAGGCGGTTAAAAAACGTCCCGGAATGTATATTGGTTCTACAGGACCAAGAGGATTACATCATCTCGTTTGGGAGATAGTCGATAACTCAATTGATGAGGCATTGGCTGGCGCTGCAAGCAAGATTACTGTTGAAATATTAAAAGACAACGTTATACGTGTAGCCGACGATGGTCGTGGAATCCCTGTAGACATTCACCCTAAAACAGGATTACCAGCAGTCGAAACAATTTTAACAACACTACATGCTGGAGGTAAATTTGATAATAACTCTTATAAAGTCTCTGGTGGACTACATGGTGTTGGAGCAAGTGTTGTTAACGCCTTAAGTGAATGGATGAAAGTTGAAATTTACAAAAATGGGAGAATGTATACCCAACGTTACCAACGAGGAATCCGTGAAACAGACTTAGTGGATCATGGTGAAACAACAAAATCAGGAACTGTGACAACATTTAAAGCAGATCCAGAAGTTTTTACAGAAACAACCCACTATGATTATGAAATATTACGTAATCGTGTTCAACAACTGGCCTTTTTAAATCGTGGAATCGAAATTGAAATCAATGATTTTAGAGAAGAAGAACCGGTTAAAAACCACTATTATTATGAGGGGGGTATTAGAGAATATGTTGAGTTTTTGAACCAACATAGCGACTCATTACACGAAACCATCATATATTGTGAAGGTGAAATAGACGATATTATCGTAGAAATTGCAATGCAATACAATCGGGACTATCGACCAAACATCTTTAGTTTTACCAATAATATTAACAATATTGAGGGAGGAACTCATGAAGAGGGATTCCGCATGACATTGACACGTGTTCTCAATAATTATGGAAAAGATAATGGTATCTTTAAAAAAGATGAATCATTAATCGGTGAAGACACACGAGAAGGTCTCATTAGTATTATTAGTGTGAAACATCCAGACCCGCAGTTTGAAGGGCAAACAAAGTCTAAGTTAGGATCAACCGAAGTTCGTAAGATTGTTGCAAGTATTCTAAGCGAAGGGTTAGAACGTTTCTTATATGAACATCCTAATGAAGCTAAAATCATTATTGAAAAAGCATTAATGGCATCTCGTGCACGTATTGCAGCGAAAAAAGCACGTGAAGCAACGCGTCGTAAATCACCGCTAGATGGATTAGGTTTTGCATCTAAACTCGCAGACTGTCGCAGTAAAGATCCAAAAAAATCAGAAATCTATATAGTGGAGGGTGACAGTGCCGGTGGAAGTGCAAAACAAGGGAGAGATTCCGAATTTCAAGCGATACTGCCATTACGGGGTAAAGTAATTAATGTTGAAAAGGCACGTCTAGATAAAATTTTAGGTAACAAAGAGATTGTATCGATGATCCAAGCATTTGGTACCGGAATAGGTGATGAATTTAATATTGATGAATCACGCTATCATAAAATTGTAATTATGACCGATGCCGATGTTGATGGGGCACACATCAGAACGTTATTGCTCACTTTCTTATTTAGACATTTAAAACCATTAATTGAACGTGGTTATGTGTATATCGCACAACCACCATTATATAAAATTCAACAAGGTAAACGGATTGATTATGCGTTTACAGAAGATGAACTGAAGCGGGTATTAGAAGACTTTGGTCCACGCGCGTCAATTCAACGCTATAAAGGTCTTGGAGAAATGAATCCAGATCAGTTATGGGAAACAACAATGGATCCTAAAACACGGACCTTATTGCAAGTAACACTCGAAGATGCTATTGAAGCAAACGACGTCTTCAGCATGTTGATGAGTGAAGATGTCGCACCACGGCGTGAATTTATTGAGAAGAACGCTAAATACGTTCAAAATCTCGACGTATAGGAGGTAAACAACATGGATGAAAATATGACATTATACGATAAAATCAAAGGCATAAATATTGCCGATGAAATGAAAACCTCATTTTTAAGTTATGCGATGAGTGTTATTGTTGCTAGAGCATTACCCGATGTTAGAGATGGATTGAAACCAGTTCACCGCCGTATCTTATATGGAATGGATGAACTTGGACTATACCCAGAAAAGTCCTACAAAAAATCAGCACGTATTGTTGGGGACGTTATGGGGAAATATCACCCACATGGTGATAGTGCAATTTATGATGCGATGGTTCGTATGGCACAAGACTTTAGTTATCGATATCCATTAGTTAATGGACACGGTAACTTTGGTTCAATCGATGGTGATGGTGCAGCGGCAATGCGTTATACTGAAGCTAAGATGCACAAAATTACATCTGACATGCTTGCCGACATCAAAAAAGACACCATTGACTTTGTGGAAAACTATGATGGAACAGAACAAGAACCTAGTGTCTTACCAGCAAAATATCCTAACTTGCTTGTTAATGGTGCAACCGGGATCGCGGTTGGTATGGCAACAAATATCCCGCCACACAACTTAACAGAAGTTATTGATGGAATCTTAGCATACATTAAAAACCCTGATATAGAGATTGATGAATTAATGGCGTATATTCCAGGTCCAGATTTTCCTACTGGAGGAACAATTTTAGGACGTACAGGATTACGACAAGCGTATGAAACCGGAAATGGATCAATTAAAATTCGGGCAAAAAGTGAGATTAAAGAGCTTAAAAACGGTAAAAAACAAATTATCGTCACAGAAATTCCATATCAAGTGAACAAATCACGTTTAATCGAAAAAATCGCCAATTTAGCTAAAGAAAAACGAATTGAAGGGATTACCGATCTTCGTGATGAGTCTAATCGAGAAGGAATACGCGTTGTAATTGAATTAAAACGGGGTATTAATGCTGAAGTAACATTAAATAACTTATATAAATATACACCACTTCAAACATCATTTGGAATCAATATGTTGGCATTAAACAACAATCAACCACAAGTTATGCCATTAAAAGATATTCTAATGCATTATGTTGCGCATCAAATTGATGTCTTAACGCGTAAAACGAATTATGACTTAGATAAAGCGAAACGTCGCGCTCATATTGTTGAAGGATTATTAATTGCCTTGGACAATATTGAAGAAGTCATCAAAACAATTCGTGAATCATATGATGATACAGAAGAACAATTAATTAATCGTTTCGATTTAAGTGAAAAGCAGGCAAAAGCAATCTTAGAAATGCGTTTACGTCGCTTAAGTGGGCTAGAACGAGAAAAACTTGATCAAGAATTGAAAGATCTTCAGGTAACGATTGAAGAACTTGAGTTTATCTTAAATAATGAGTTTAAAAAGTATGAAATTGTTGAAGAACAACTACTAGATATTCGAAACCGCTTTGGTGATGAGCGTCGTAGTGAAATTAGCTTATCACTTGATTTAGAACTTGAAGATGAAGACTTAATCCCAGAAGAAGATGTTATTATCACCATTACAAATAGTGGGTATTGTAAACGAATGAACACAGAAGTTTACAAGACACAAAACCGCGGTGGTAAAGGGATGAAAGGAATGCAGACATTAGATGATGATGTCGTTGAGCACGTCATTTATACATCAACCCATAACTACATTCTATTCTTTACTAACACCGGTAGAGTATACAAAATGAAAGGGTACCGTATTCCAAACTTTGGCCGTACATCAAGAGGGTTACCTTTAGTAAACCTACTCGAATTAGCAGAAGGAGAAACACTAACTGCCGTTACAAAAATTGATGATTTTGACAACGATAAGTATCTCTTCTTTGCCACTAAAAAAGGTGTTGTTAAGAGAACGAAAGTATCTGAGTACCAAAACATCCGTACCACCGGAATTAAAGCAATTAATTTACGGGACGATGATGAATTACTAGCTGTTCGTTTGACTGATGGAACAAAAGATGTTCTCCTAGGCGCATCAAACGGGAAAGCGATTCGTTTCGATGAGAATGACGCAAGACCAATGGGACGTGTCTCAACAGGTGTTCGCGGAATTTTAATTGAAGAAGAACAAGAAGTCGTTGGTTTCACCGTTGTATCCGAGGATAAACATCAAGTCTTAGTTGTTACAGAAAACGGCTATGGTAAGCGAACAGAAATGACTGAGTACCGCCAACAAAACCGTGGTGGTAAAGGTGTGAAAACATTACAAATCACGGATAAAAACGGCGCATTATGTAAAATGCGAAGTGTCAATGGAACAGAAGATCTCATAATTACAACAACAAAAGGACAAATTATTCGTCTACCAATTGAACAAATAGCGGTGTCGAAACGGGCAACACAAGGTGTTAGATTGATTAACTTAAACGATGGTCATGAAATTGCATCACTGGCAATTATTGAACCAGAAGAGGAAGAAGAAAACTTACTTCCAGCAGAAGAAACGATTGAAACACCAGTTATTACAGCTGATGGAGACCTTCAAATTACTGAAGAACAACCGATAACACCAGTTGAAGAGAACTCATTAGAAGATACTGATGATCAAGTACATAGTGATATAGACGAGAATAACAATAAAGAATAAGAGAGGATTTTCCTCTCTTTCTTTTTTATATGTATTGACAATTACAAAGCGCTTTGTTATTATCAAGACAACAACGATGACAAGGACAAGTAACTTCTGAATGCTTTTAAGAGAGAGTTAGTGGGTGGTGAAAACTAGCAAAGTATCGAAGTGAATCTCCCTTGGAGTAAGACTAATCATCTTCGGCTTGTCCCGTTAACGACTTTTAAGATAGAGGAAACTCTAAACTAAGGTGGTACCGCGATTATTCGTCCTTTTAAGGGCGATTTTTTTATTATAAGGAGGAAAAACGTATGTTAGATTTAAAAGAACTAAGAGAGAATGTAGACCAAGTTATTGAACTGTTGAATAGACGGGGAGACGATTTCTCCTATTTAAAAGAGGTTGTTGCGCTGGACGAAAAACGACGTGAGATTATTCAAACTGTCGAATCAACTAAGGCCAAACGCAATGACATTAGTAAAAAAATTGGACAATATAAACGGGAGAAAAAAGACCCTCAACCGTTATTTGATGAGATTGCACAAATTGGGCAAGGGGTTAAGACGCTTGAAAAGGAATTAGAGGATATTGAACAAGAGATTCAACACCATTTAATGATGACACCGAACGTCCCACACCCTGATATTCCTGTAGGTAAAGATGAATCAGACAATGAAATTATTAAAACTGAAGGGGAACCAACAACGTTTGATTTTGAACCACTAGCACATTGGGATTTGGCTCAATCACTAGATATTATTGATTTTGATCGGGCAACAAAAGTAGCGGGAAGTCGCTTCGCAGTATATAAAGGATTAGGTGCTAGATTAGAACGAGTGCTCATTCAATTTATGTCAGATTTACACGCTCATGAACACGGATATACTGAGATTTTACCTCCATATTTGGTTAATGAAGCGTCAATGACTGCGACAGGACAATTGCCAAAATTTAAAGAAGATGCCTTTCAAATCCGTGACGAACGTGGCTTCTATTTAAATCCGACAGCAGAAGTGCCTACCATTAACTTACACAGAGATGAAATATTAGATGCCAAAGAAATACCAATTAGTTATACAGCATTCACGACGGCTTTTCGTAAAGAAGCAGGTAGTGCGGGAAGAGATACTCGAGGAATTATTCGCCAGCATCAGTTTAACAAAGTAGAGTTAATTAAGTTTACGAAACCAGAAGACTCATATAATGCTCTTGATGAGATGTTAACACATAGTGAGAAAGTTTTAAAACTGCTCAAGTTACCTTATCGAGTTGTTAATCTATGTACAGGAGACTTGGGATTCTCTATGAGAAAAACATATGATATTGAAGTATGGCTACCATCATATAACACCTATCGTGAGATTGGGAGTATTTCAAATGCAGAGGCTTACCAAGCAAGACGAGGAAACATTAAGTTCAAGCGTGATGCCAAAAGTAAACCTGAGTTTGTACATACCTTAAATGGATCAGGATTGGCTGTTGGAAGAACAGTAGTAGCTATTATGGAAAATTATCAACAAGCAGATGGAACCATTAAAATTCCAGATGTTTTAGTACCATATATGAAAACAGATATCATTAAATAAAAGGAGAAGAGAATGGATATTGTACAACAAAAGTCATTTACATTAACATCAGAAGAAAAACATATTGTGTTAGCAAATGATCTTGATAACGATATTGTTAAAGACGTTGAGAAGGTCTTAGACATAAAACTTAAAGACGTTCTCGAAGACACAATAACAACGATTCCGACATTAAAAAAACTTAGTTCAGCCAAATTAACTGTAATTAAGCATGATGAACTAAGCGATAACAAAGACGATATTATTAAACATATTTCTTCAATTAAAGACGATATTGTCATTTTAGCAGATACATTTGTAAAAGCAGACAAAGAGTTTCTTAAATCACTAATAGAAGAACGTATCGTGGCACAATATCAGTTCAACCGATTTAAAGCCGAAAAAGAAACCGTATATAATACTCACATATATGGTGATGATAGTCAGTATGATAGCATTAAGAAAGGACGTATTATTGGTGATGCTATTACGACATGTAAGGATTTGGTTAATACCCCATATAATTATATGAATGCTGAAGCACTGGCAAATCACGCTAAAGGGTTAGAGAGATATGAAAACGTAACTGTTGAAGTATATGATAAACAAGCCATTGAAGAGATGAATATGGGGGCATATTTAGGTGTTAACAAAGGGTCTACAGATGAACCCAAGTTAATCGCTATTAAATATAACAATGATGGGAAATCGCCATATACAGCCCTTGTAGGAAAAGGAGTTATGTATGATACAGGAGGATATTCGTTAAAAACACCAATTAGTATGCCAG
>JAASSV010000051.1 GCA_021767685.1 Caryophanales bacterium
ACTGTCTATTTAGTGAGGACTAAAGAGGATAAGTTTGTTCTTAAATTATATCGAGAAACACATGATGTCGATATTGAAACGATATCTAATATAATGGGTTATTTAGCGGAACAAAACTGTCCTGTCCCAAAACTTATTAAAACAAAAACTGGACATAGTATCTCAAACATACACAATCGAAAAGGGATGTTAATGACATACATCACAGGAGATACGTGTGACCCCAATCGTGATCACCAAAAAATCATCGCGACATATAATATAATACAACAAACAGTGAAGACGTATCATCAGACAATTCCTATTCATAACGAGAGATTTTATCTTGATCGGTTTTTAAATATTTTAAAGCAGTCTAATTATCATCATAAAAAGATAGATATACTCAGAAAAATCGGATATCATCTTTTTAACAGCCTATCTGTATTACCAAAAGGGTTTACGCAAGGAGATTATCATTCAGGGAATATGATTATATCGAATGAGAAACTCTATATTGTAGATTTTGATGCGTGCGGACAGGTCTATCAGTTGCTTGACTTGAGTGTTGCTTTTGAACAAACTAATTTTAATGTATTTAAAGAAGAAGACATGATAGCATCTTTAACTATCTTACGTGATATTGACTTTATTAAGGATGACTATCTACAACCTTTATTAGCATTTTCTGCGATAAGACACTATGAAATCATCGCGACAATTTTAGAAACAAAAGGGTATGATCAATCAGACCATGCATTCTTTGATGAACAATATGAATGGATTAAACACTATTATCTAGCTTGGTGTAAAATGTTTGATGAAGAGAGTATACTGAGTTAGCGATCACTTTGGGTGTTATGTATCTGCTTG
Organism: Caryophanales bacterium; assembly: GCA_021767685.1. Lineage (GTDB taxonomy): Bacteria > Bacillota_I > Bacilli_A > Izemoplasmatales > Izemoplasmataceae > JAIPGF01. The sequence goes on from JAASSV010000051.1 coordinate 853, forward strand.
TGATAATCCTTGATTAATGATACTATCAAAGTAGATAGAAAGGGAGATATTATGAGTGAGATGGAAGTTAAAGGGTTATATAAGATTAAAGAAATGATTCATTTTCGAGAAACTGAAGGTGTTCGTTTTGACATTGTCCCGGAGAAAGTTTTGGATAACACTAAAGCTGTTGATCGGGTAATTCATAAGTCTAACGCAACCTCACCAGGACAAGTGGGAGATGTGAAACGCCCATGGTATATGCATCCTTGGCAAACTGATAATCTCGTGGTGTTACAAGGAGAACGGCATGTTGATTTATATAGTGTCGAGCATGGTAAAATTGAGAACTTTGTTGTAACACCAACACAAATATACAAAAATGGAGAGTTGTTATGTGACTATCCTGCCATTCTTTCATGGCCACCTTATGTGTTTCACCGTGTGGTCAGTAAAGAAAAGGGAAGTGGGTCAATCAATTTTGCATTTAGAACTGAAGACTGCGATATGAAACGCAACTTCGATATCTATCGTTTAGATCCTAAAACAGGAGAGTATGATGTCATTCGAGAAGGACATCAAGATCAGTTCTTATAAAAACTAAAATTAAAGACCATTTAAGACGTCATATAATCTTAAATGGTCTTTTTCTATTAATTATAGTGTGTTATAATTAAAGAAAAATATATCATAAAAAGTTGCATGATTAGGAGAAATAGAGTGAAAAAATATTTGTTGGGGATTAGCTTAGTATTAACACTGATTTTAACAGGCTGTCAGAAACCAGAAGTTGTCGAAACTATTACAGAGTCTAAGGCGTTTCTAACACATCAAGACATCAGTTATGATGTAAAAGAATATGTGATGTCGAATAACATGCATGTGGATGTAATTGAAGGGTTCTACATGCCTGAAGTGAATCATGTCTGTTTCAATATTCGTTTCGAAGGGTATGACAGTGATGCGTATTATGCTGTACACTTTAAGCATGAAGCGCCTAAACTTCATTCAATATGGACATATGATGGTATCTCTATTGATAGTGATAATAAGGCAACCATATGTCATCAAGAGATTGAGTATGAGAGTTACGAAATTGAGATTGTAACAACAAATCAAAATGGTCAGACTGACTATGTTCTTACAAAGATAAATTATGAAGATATGGAGTATAATACAACAAGTGTTCTTGAGGCGTCATTGATTCCCTATGAACAAGATTCAGTTGAGTTATATGGCAATCCTTATATTAAGTTTGATATTGAAATTGATGGCTTAACTAATTATCCGAATGCTCAGTTTAAGGCAAAACCTTACAATATAGTGTCAAATGATATTCTCACAAGTGAGGATTTTACATATACTGATGATAGAGGTTTTCTGAACGGGTATATTATTGAGAATCTAACACCTAACATGACTTATGGGATAGAACTTCTATACCAACCATTAAAGAATCATAATTTTAATATTCGTATCGCATACGACAGAGTTCGATCGTCCTTAATGTTAGAAATTGACAATGCATGTCATACTAAATTCGCTTGCGCTGATATAATTAATTATGAAATAATAGACGATAACATTTTATTTGATATCTATGTTTTATTAGATGAGGCAAAAATTAATCCAGTGACGAACGCACCATATGAACTATACTTTAATATATATGATGATAAGAGTGATGTTGTGTTTAAACAACAATTATTTAATGACGATCGAACTATCAATGTTGCCACAAGCATCATTCCCCAAAACGGTAAAATAGAAGTTCAAAGTGACATAACTGTATCAGATCAATTGTTCGATGTGTTTGGTACTGATTATATGATATTAGACTATGTGAACATTATAGATGGTGAAATAAGACTAAATGAATAGGGAGTGAGTTTTGTTACATGAGGGTGACAATTAGAGAAGAAAAAAAAGCCGATCATAATCGAGTTGAGATTATGACGCGAGAGGCATTTTGGAAAGATGATAAATTACAAAAAGATAACATTGGCGCAACAGAACATTACTTAGTCCATTTATTAAGAGATGGTTTTGTGCCAGATAAACTCAACTTAGTCGCGACAATGGATAATAAAATAGTTGGACATATTATGCTTGCAACAGGAAGCTATGTCACTGATGGAAACACGCAGACAGATGTTCTATGTCTTGGACCGTTAACAGTTGATCCTAGGTATCAAAGACAAGGAATTGGGACGCGATTGATAAAAGAAGGAATCAAACGCGCTCAAGAGATGAATTATCCTGCTATTATGCTTTATGGACATCCTTCTTATTATCCTAAGTTTGGATTTCAGAATGCTGAGATATATGATATAACAACTAAAGAAGGCAAAAACTTTGATGCATTTATGGCTTTAGAATTGTATAAAGATGCGTTAAGTGATATTAGTGGTAAGTTTATTATGCATTCAATTTATGAAGAAGAAGAGTGGCTACAAGACGCAATCTTGTTTGATAAACAAGCTAAATTTAGGCTAGATTAACAAAACTTATAAACAAATAGGACTATTGTCCTATTTTTTAATTAACGTCATTGCTATAATATTTATAAAGATTTATAAATAACGGGGGTTATTATGTTACGATACATTACATTAAGATTGTTTTTCATGGTAGTAACATTGTTTATCATAGTTTCATTAGTTCAATATGTTGGAGATCTTGTTAATACTTATAAATGGACAATCGTACAGTACCCACTCTCAACGCATGCGATGTGGGCGTGGGAAAATTATAAAATATGGTTAATTAATGTTGTTACACGATGGGATTTTGGGCAAAGTTATCTTTTTGGTAGGCCGTCATGGGATCTGATTGTTAGTGGTATGCGGATAACGATTATCTTAAATCTTGTTGTTTACTTTTTCTTTTCTATTTTTGGGATATCACTAGGGATACTTACAGCTATATATAAAGATACTTGGTTTGATCGTATTGTTGTCAATTTAACTGTAGTGATGGGCTCAGTTCCTATTTATATTACAGCAATGTTAATGATTTTAATTTTTGGCTACTACCTTAATTTGCTGCTACCTATGTATCCACTATATGAACAGACACCTTGGGGCCAGTTTAAAGCGTTCATTATCCCATGTTTGTCTTTAGGCATGTTACCATTAGCTAACGTGATTCGGATAACACGGGCAGAAGTGTTAGACGAAATGACTGAGGAGTTTGTGTTTGTACTAAAAGCTAAGGGATTACCGAGACGTAAAATCATATTTAAACATGTATTCAGGCATGTGCTTAGCGCTATTATACCGGAATTAACAAATATGTTTGTTATTGTGCTTAGTTTTTCATTCTTCTTAGAGATAGTTTATCAAACACGAGGTGTAGGATTTTACTTATATCATTCCATTGTTCATAAAGCTTGGGATGGAAACACAGTGTTATTTGACATGGCGAATGTTACTGTTATTGCGTTATTCTATTCTTCTTTTGTTTTAATTATTGGGTTTATTAATAACTTACTCTTACCAATTATTGATCCTAGAATTGTCATGGGATATCAACGTAAATAGTAAGACCATTAATATTAGAGTCTCCTAGAGGCTCTTTTTTATAGAACATTATGATGGTAAGTTTATAAAATTAATACTATAATGAGTTTATAATGATAAAGGAGGAAAAATCGTGGATCAATTTGTCATTCCTTACATCATGTTAAGTAACTCTAGAGAAGCAGTCGCGTTTTATGAAGAAGCATTAGGTGGTCAGGTTAGATACCAAATGCTTGGAAAAGATATGCCAAACTGTCCCGAAGGTCAAGAAGACAATGTCATGCATTTAGAGTATGTCATCAATGAAAATGTCATTTATTTTGCAGATAAACCGATTGATGATTTCCATCGTATTGAGTTGCATTTAAACTATAATGACATTAATAAGATGAAAGAGGCATTTGATAAAATGTCTAAGAATGCGCTAGATGTTTACAATCTCAAAGAAGAATTTTGGGGAGCAACATTTGGACGTATTGTTGACCAGTTTAATGTCGCATGGCAGTTTCATTACCGTCCCAAAAAAGCAGATAATGAGTAACACTGAAGTCCTTTTAAAGGGCTTTTTCTTTTGGACAGAATACTTAAGTATCTGATTTTTTCTATAAGTTTAAGCATATGTTATAATATGAATAAGAGTGATTTAAGTTAAGATAAACGTTTTATGTGGAAATGAATTGATATGTTAGATAGAAAAGGAGGACACTATGTCTAAAAAGAAAGTATCGATTACACCAACGAAAAACGGACCATATGTTGTAAAAAACTTATCACAATTAACGGAATCTTCAGATCGTAAAGTTGACGTTGAAAAAGAAGTTATCGGACTTTGCCGCTGTGGGGAATCGTGTTCAAAACCTTATTGTGATGGTACACACGGGAAGATTGAATTTAACAGTGAACAAGAGGATGTTCATGATCCACGCTTTGTATCTGATGACGATGAGATTGAACTAAAGATTAATGAAAACAGTCCTTATACGCTTAAAGGATTTAAAGATGAAACAAAAGACGAGTTAAAAGAACACTATGCGCTATGTCGCTGTGGTCACTCAGATAATAAACCATTTTGTGATGGAACCCATCATAAAGTGAATTTTAAAGATGATGGTCTTGTAAAGAAACGAATCAAAAAAGAATCAACAAGTAATGTTCCATTTCAAAACAAGTATAAACATGTAAAAGAGTTAAGCGAAAACCCATCTATCGCCTACACATCAATGCGGACACTAGAGAGGTTTCCAGATTTTAGCACACTATTATTCAAGGCAAATCAATTATACCGTATGCCATTAAGTAAGTCAGACTCTGTCTCACTTAAGACAGTGATAGGTCCAAATGCCAAGTATCCACTAGAGATCGAACTACCATTTTTTGTCTCTCACATGTCATATGGAGCAATCTCTAAAGAAGCTAAAATTGCGTTAGCCAAAGGAAGTCATATGGTAAACACAGCTATGGCTTCAGGTGAAGGTGGACTTCTACCAGAATCAAAAGATGCGGCAAAGTACTATATCTATGAACAAGGAACCGCAGAGTTTACATATGATGAAGAAGCAATGAAGCGATCAGATGCTGTGGAACTAAAAATAGGACAGGGTGTGAAACCTGGACTTGGAGGATATTTACCAGCAGATAAAATAACTGAAGAACTTGCCAAAGTGCGTAATTTAAAACCTGGAGAAGCATCAGAAGCACCCAACCGATTACATGGAATCAATACAATTGATGACTTAAAAGAACGGGTTAAAACCATACGAGAATTAATTGACGGTAAACCTGTGGGGATAAAAATATCTACGGGCTACTTAGAAGAAGATCTCAAACTCGCAGTTCAAGCAAATCCAGATTTTATCACCATTGATTGTCGTGGTGGTGCAACTGGCGCTGCCCCTACATTCTTAAAAGACAATGTAGGGATTCCAGCTATATTTGCCATCCCACGTGCTCGCGCTATTTTAGATGCAACGAAACAGGATATATCTTTAATTGCTACGGGTAACTTTAGAGATAGTACAGATATCGCTAAAGGAATTGCATTAGGTGCTGATGCTATAGCCTTAGCAACCGCATCACTAATGGCTATTGGATGCATTCAGGCAAGAGTCTGTCATACAGGTAAATGTCCAGTAGGAATCGCAACACAAGACAACGCGTTGCGTAGATTACTTGATATAGAGGACGCTGCTAGAGGATATGCAAACTTTGCGACTGGTACAGCAAAAGAGTTAACAATCTTAGCCCGATCTCACGGGCTTGATGATATCCATAAATTGTCAGTTAATGATTTGATGACTACCTCAGATAATGTATCTAACTTTACTCCGGTTGAACATGTATAACCACATCAGTCTCGTACTCACAAATAAAGGAGGAAAACGATGAAACAGTTTGTTGAAAAATATGATTGGACCAAAGTATTTAAGTATTGGCTAATTACTGTTGTAACGATTGATATTATATGGGGACTTTATAACTTTTTCGCATCAACGTATTATGAGAGTGTTTACTTCTCGGACTTTTTTGGGTACTTCGCATATACGATTTTAGGTATTAGTATTGTCATCACAATACTTAATATTATTGTCAGTTTGACTCGAAAAAAGTATATTGAATTATGGTATGGTGTTGGTATCATTTTCGCAGCTATGATAACGATTGTCGCAATGTTAAACATGGTATTAGCTAATGGTTATGTATAATAAATAAAATAAAACGTCCTATAGATATGAGTCTAAAGGACGTTTTCTTTATATAATTGTAAGTTTGTTTACGTCAACTGATTCAAACGCATCTTTGGTAATTTTTAAAAAGTCTTGAACATGA
>JAASSV010000052.1 GCA_021767685.1 Caryophanales bacterium
AAGCAAGAGGGTACGAAATTTCATTTGTTTTAACCAATCTAGGTAACCGTAAAATGACCTATATGGAATACTGTATGCAAAAAAATATTGATGGCGTATTCATTGTAACGAGTACAGGAACAAATCCTAATCTAAAAGAGTTGATTGATTCAGATATCGCCTGCGTTACAACAGATTTATACCACGATAACTTATACACTGTTATTAGTGATAATCAAAGAGGAGCAAAACTTGCCGTTGATCATCTTGCTGATTTAGGACATGTTAACATTGGACATATTAGAGGTAGTAAGTTGTCCATAGCTGCGAATGAAAGATATGAGGGATTTTTAGATGCCATGCGGGAGCGCGGATTACCAGTTGAAGAAGAGTATATTATCACAGCTGACTATTATTCGTATGACTCTGGGTATCAAGCAGCTAAGAAACTTATGGCATTAAACAAACTTCCAACAGCGCTTTTCTGTGCAAGTGATCAAATTGCTATTGGTGTTATGACCGCACTGAGAGATTCAGGGATAAGAGTACCTGAAGATATTAGTGTTGTAGGATATGATGATTTAGACTTCGTTCAATACATATCACCAAGTTTAACAACGATTAGACAAAATAAACATCAAATCGGTGAAACAGCTGCTAGAACATTATTACAACTAATTGATGATGCCGATTCTGTGACTGATACAAAAACCAAAGTACCAGTAGAACTCATAATTCGTGAATCAACAACAAAACAAGACATGTAACGACCTGTCTTGTTTTTTATTTGGCTTTACAGAAATCGGTTTTTATATTATAATACTATAGTTAAATGATACGATATAAATATAGATAGGAGATTTACTATGGGTGCTAAATTAACCTTAAATAAAGATGGATCATTTCGAATCCATAATGTTGATAAGTTAAGTTACACATACTTTCCATTATGTAATGACAATGGCCTTAAAGGTTCTATTACTCCGTCATTAAATGGAAGTCTCAATATTGATCAAAATAGTTTCTTTTTACTCCCAACAAGCAATGAAGATGCACACAATTCTTTAATGAATCGAAATGTGTATTTTCAGATTAATGATACACTTACATGGAGTATAACAGGAAATACACCAAGTCAGTTATTAACGCCGGACGAGGTTACTCTTGATGCGGACTTTTTAGTACACAAAATCACACGTAAACATGAACTATTTACTGGTGAAATTGAAAGTTTTGTTGGTAAAGATGACACAGTTGAATACCATAAGTTGGTTGTAACTAATACCACAAATGAGCCATTAACCATTAAACCAGTGTTAAATGTGCCAATGTATAGTCGAAGTGCCGATAATTTACGTGATCACCGCCATGTCTCTGCGTTACTTAACCGCCTGACTGTTCACGAGACTGGTATGACTAATCAGCCAACATTTTTATTCGATGAACGTGGGCATCATACAAACGAGAATCGCTATGATATTCAGTTCTTAACGACGGATTCAAAATTAAAACATTATTGGCCAATTCTTGAAGAGTTTATTGGTGAAGGTCACACACTTATGACACCAAAAGTAGTCACAGAGCATTGTCAAAGTACCCATAAACAAGGAGATACAATTACAGGTTATGAAATGACAGGTGGCTTTGAGTTTGAGACGATTACATTAAAGCAAAATGAGACGTTTACACTCTATTTTGCCTTAGGAATTAACAGCCAATTAAACCAAAAACCTTTAACAAAAGAGATGTATGAAGAACAAAAGATACAAACAAAAGAATACTGGAAAACCTTAACAAATCAACTTGAAACGTCTGTTCAAGATGATACCTATTCCGCATGGTTGAAATGGGTAAGTATTCAACCAACGTTACGCCGTCTTTATGGGAACTCATTCTTACCTCACCATGATTATGGAAAAGGTGGTCGTGGATGGAGAGATCTATGGCAAGACCAACTCTCTTTAATTCTTATGGATTCATCAAGTGTTCGGGACGCTTTAATTAATAACTTTAAAGGGGTTCGCGTTGATGGAAGTAATGCGACAATTATTGGTGATCAACCAGGAGAGTTTAAATCAGACCGTAACAATATCCCAAGAGTTTGGATGGATCATGGTAGTTGGCCATTATTGACAACTAAATTATATATTGATAAAACAGGTGATAGTGATATTCTATTTGAAAATGTCTCTTATTTCGATGATGAGTTCACACACTACACTAAACAAACAAAAACGGATACTAGAGATAATTTATCAGGGACCATACTAGAACATCTACTCATTCAAAATATTGTACCGTATTACAATGTTGGAGACCACGGAAATATCCGATTAGAAGATGCGGATTGGAACGATGGTTTAGACATGGCGAGTGACAAAGGGGAGTCTATTGCCTTCACAGCTCTATATGGAAGTAATCTTATAGAACTAGCTGACATACTTAAATATCTTAAAGACAATGGACATACCTCAATAACATTATTATCAGCGTTAGATATTTTACTTGGCGCAGTTGATAAAGACGGTGTGACCGCAAAACAAGAGGTATTAAACACTTATTTTGACACCGTAAGTAATGGTGACTTAGATACAAAATCATATCCAATAGAAGACGTTATTAACGTCTTAACTCAACTAGGTGAATCACTGCTTTCGCAGGTAAGAGAGAATGAATTCTTATCACACAAAGGTGAAGGATGGTTTAACGGATATTACGATAATGATGGGAACCCAATTGATAATATTGAAACCAAAGATATGACATTGACACCACAAGTTTTCACCATAATGAGTGGTGCCGCAACAACAGATCAAATCAAACATATTATTGAAGCATCTGACAGGTATCTATATGACCCTTCAGTTGGAGGCTATCGTTTAAATACAGACTTTAAAGAAGTCAAAACCAATATGGGACGATTATTTGGATTCGGATATGGACATAAAGAAAATGGAGCTATGTTTAGTCATATGGCTGTCATGTATGCGAACGCATTATATCAAAGAGGCTATATTCATGCGGGACGAAAAGTCTTGTCATCGATTTACTCTTATGTTAGTGATGTTTCTAAAGCTAAAATGTATCCAGGGTTACCTGAGTATGTTGATGCAAGAGGCCGCGGGATGTACCCATATCTCACAGGATCAGCAAGTTGGTATTTATTAACACTGGTCACAGAAGTGTTTGGTATTAAAGGACATTATGGTGATTTAGTACTAACACCTAAATTAACAAAAGATGAGTTTACCAATCATCGTGCAAGTATCAAAACGATGATTAACAATAAATCAGTTACATTCATTTATCAAAATGAGCAAAACTTAGCGTATGGTGATTATCAGATTAAATCGGTTAATGGACCTACGCGCTCATATCAGTTTGAACGAAAAGATAATGGAGTTATTGTTACTGAACCAATCAAAGATGATACATTATCCATTGAATTAGAACCAATACAATAGTGTTCACTAGTCTTATAGACTAATAATAATACAGTTGTGGATGATCGGACACAACCTTCTCCTCTTATAGACCGATCATATGTTCATGCTAGTTAAGGGTAGTGAACTTAAATTTAACAGGTAACCGTCTTGGTTACCTGTTTTCTTTGTTTCATTAATCTGTAATCTGGTGTATAATATAAGTTGACTCGAGGAGTGATTTTAATGATTTGGATACTCGTATTAATTTTATTTTTAACGTTAGTAAATGGTTTTTTTGCTGGGGCAGAGATGGCACTTGTCAAGTTGACTAAACGCGATGTTGATCGAATGTCTCCGTCAAAAATTAAGGACTACTTAACTGCCTTAAAAGAAAACTCTACACGGTATCTTTCAACGATTCAGGTAATGATTACATTAGCTGGATTTTTATCGAGCGCCTTTGCGGGGGCTAATTTAAAGGCTGATTTTGCTGAGATAATTAACCAAATAGGGATTCCTATTAGTGAGACAGCAAGTTTGGTTATTGTGACCTTTCTGTTATCTTATATTACGTTGATATTTGGTGAGCTTGTGCCGAAAAGGATTGCGTTAAGCAATCATATTGTCATTAGTAAGTTTACAGCGCCAATCGTTTATTATTCAATGGTAATCACACGGCCATTTGTATGGTTATTAACACAATCGACCAAGATTGTTTTGCGTCTTTTTGGTGTGAAGCGTCAATCAACAGAAGAAGAGATTAGTGAACGGGATATTAAAGAAATGATTCTTTATGGTCACATGGCTGGACTCTATGAGAAACAAGAACGGGCCATGTTAGAACGTGTATTTCAGTTTGATGATTTAACTGCCAATATGATAATGACTCCTGTTAATCAAGTTACAATGATAGATGATACGTTACCAATGGAAGATATTATCAATTTAGTTATTGAGTCGCAGTATTCTCGATTGCCAGTGTATCATTTGAATAAAGATGCGATTATTGGGATGTTAATTGTTAAAGACCTACTTGATGCATTACATAACGAAGAGTCTATTAGCGTCCACGATGTGATGCACCGTCCACTGGTTGTGTTTGAAAATATAAAGATTAATCATTTACTTAAAAAGATGAAGCACAATAGTATGCATCTTGCGTGTTTAATGACAGAAGACGGTAAATTTGTAGGGGTTACCTCGTTAGAAGATATTTTAGAGGAAATTGTCGGAAACATTTATGATGAGCATGATAATGTGCTTGATCCGATTGAGAAAGAAAATGAATTCACATATTATGTTGATAATGACCTATCGATTGATACGCTTAACCATATGTTAAAAATCACGTTACCAATTGAATACGAAACCTTACTCGACTGCTTTAATGACAATCAAAACAATGGCGTGTGTGAAATAGATAACATCTATTTGAAGCGTGAAGGCGATAGAATGAAGATTATTATTAAAGATGACTAGAAAATGATTATTATCAGTGTAAAAATACCCTGTTTTTGGTATAATGACCTGTGGAGTTGATGTGTATGATTACAGTAGAAAATATATCGTTTGGTTACCATAACCAACCACACGTACTAGACGATGTCTCTTTTACAATAGAAAAAGGTAGTTGGGTTAGCATATTAGGCCATAACGGAAGTGGAAAGTCAACCTTGGCTAAACTCATTGTTGGTCTATTAAAGGCGAAGAATGGAACAATTACTGTGGACGGTATCGAGCTAACTGAAAAGACGGTACATCAAGTAAGAGAAAAGGTTGGTATTGTCTTCCAAAATCCAGATAACCAGTTTGTCGGTGTCACTGTCGAAGATGACATTGCTTTTGGTATGGAAAACTTATGTTTTACTCGTGAAGAGATAGTCAAACGGATTGATAAATATGCAAAACAAGTCGGTATGCAAGACTATTTAGCAAAAGAGCCACATCAACTGAGTGGGGGACAAAAACAACGTGTTGCGATTGCGGGGATTTTGGCAATGGACACAGATATTATCATTTTTGATGAAGCCACATCAATGTTAGACCCGCATGGTCGGGATGATGTACTTGGCTTTATTAAAACCCTTAAAGAAAAAGGGAAAACAATTATAACGATTACACATGATATGAAAGAAGCCATTCTATCTGACGAAATAATAGTCTTAAAAGAAGGCAAAGTATTAAAACATGATCATACAAAAGTTGTATTACAAGATAAAGAAACATTAAATGAATCTAATTTAGAACTATTACCATCATTAAAACTCTATCACAAACTTGAAACAGCAGGTATCGTGAATGAAGAATTGAGGGACTACTTATGGCAATTAAGTTTACAGAAGTAAGTTATCAGTATCGTAGTCCTGATGGGAGTACCTTTAATGCGCTTAAAAATGTGAGTTTAGATATTAAAGCAACAGGAGAATTTATCGCTTTAATCGGTGAAACGGGTAGTGGTAAATCAACCCTTGTTCAGCACATGAATGCATTGATGAAACCATCATCTGGTCAAGTAGAAATCTATGGTGTAAAAATAGAGACTGATAAGAAGAAATCAAAAAAACAAAAACTTACCCCTTTACGACAAAAAGTCGGACTTGTTTTCCAGTTTCCAGAATATCAATTATTTGAAGAAACTGTATTGAAAGACATTATGTTTGGACCAATGAACTTTAATATCAAAAAAGACGAAGCTGAAGAGCGAGCGAAACGGGCAATAAAACAAGTGGGATTAGATGAGAGTTATTTAGACAGGAGTCCTTTTAACCTTAGTGGTGGGGAAAAGAAGCGTGTCTCAATTGCTGGGATTCTTGCGATGGATCCTGATATTTTAGTCTTAGATGAGCCGACTAGTGGACTAGACCCTAAGGGTAGAGATGCATTAATCGATCTATTTAAATCTATTCATGAAACATACAATAAAACAATTATTGTCATAACACACGATATGAATATTGTTCATAAAATTGCCTCGCGCGTCCTTGTTATGCGTGATGGAGAACTGGTATTTGATGGGTCATCGGAAGATTTATTTAATAATCAATCGTTAAGTGAATGGAATCTTGAAGAACCTGATTTAATAAAAATGACAAAACAGTTAGAACAGCGATATGAGATATCGATTCGTCCATTTCCTAAAAATATGGATGAACTTTTTGACCGTATAAAGGATGTGATTCGATGAATAATATTGTTATTGGTCAATACGTTCCAGGATCTAGTTTTCTTTATAAAATGGACCCTAGAAGTAAAATTATGGCCTTAGTATTATTGATGATTACAACCTTCGTGTTAACAGATATTATACAGATACTTGTCCTATTGGTATCGTTATTAATCTTGTTAAAAATCGGAGGGATTCCGATTGGACGAATTGTGAAAGGACTACGCCCAATTATTGTGTTATTGTTCTTCACGTTTACATTTCAAATATTGTTCATTCAAACAGGTAATGTGGTACTTGATGAGACATTACATTATAGTTATATTACCCTTGGGATTGCGGTAGGTGTCGTACTGTTTTGGTTTATTACAAAGCGATTCATACCGTTTGGGATTCTTTACTTTTTACTCATGGTTGTTGGGGTGATCAGTGTCTTTATATTTCTCCCTTATGGTGATGCCTTAAGAGAGGGACAACTAACAATCTATACCGGTGGATTACAAGGTGCTTTCTTTATCATGACACGCTTAATTATCATTGTTACCTTATCTACTATTTTAACCTTGACGACTAAGCC
>JAASSV010000053.1 GCA_021767685.1 Caryophanales bacterium
GTTTGTAAAAGCTGTAACAATTTTTTTATTGTAACGTTGGATAAATTTAGGTAATTGATTTTTGATATTTCCATAGTCTTCATTTTTAGCTCTAAAGTAATCATAAATGTTAATCGCAAACAAGAAAAGACAGAGTATTGCAACAAACCAGTTGACGATGGTGGCAATCAATGCGGCTTGGGCTTGGAAGCGACTTAAGACATTGAGTAATAATGTTCCAATCAGTAAATAAGAAATAAATAAGGCAAAGATATAAACAACACTTACAAGGATTAAGAAGCGTTTGTTTTCTGTAAAGCCTAATAAACTGACAAAGAGTAGAAGTAAGGCGATTGCACAAGGATTAAACCCATCAAGTAACCCAGCAAATAAGACGGTTAAAAAGCCTAGAAAGCCTGTAATTTGTGCGTAGGCGTTACCTTCTTCAACACTGACCTCTTTGAGCGGGGTATCACTTAACTCATAAATCTCGCCGCTATCCACAGCATCTTGAATATCATCAATGCCGCTATAATAAGTATCCCCAACAAAGATAACAGGAACACCTAAGGAATCACGCTCATACGTTTCATTAAACGCAGAAAAGACATCGAGTGCTCGCACTTCGATATACTCGTTTTTCTCATTATAATAACTATAGGCATCGATTGGGTCATCGATCATTAGATCATAGACTTTAACATCAACACCTTGATCTCTTAATTTTTCTATATAGTCTTGTTCCTCAATATATACACCGCCAGGTCCATCTGGATAGCCTTGTAACTCGGCACATATTAAACAAGTTGTCTCTTTGAAATAGACTGCTACTCGTGTTGTATCAGCGTTTGTTTTTGGGACACTGACAAGCCCTAAAATAAGTAGTACGAACACGAACAAAAATCGCTTGGTTGCTTTCATATAATGCACTTCTCTCTTGTTGAATTTTAGTATATCCTTATTATATGTCGACACCTAGGACCAAGTCAAATAAAGGAGTAAAATAATTTCATATCCTAAGTTCTTGCATGAGAACCAATTTTTCCGTATACTAGTATTAGGTGAGAGAATGAATCAAGAAATAATGATCAAGACATATGATTTAATTGATGATATTAAACAATCAGATACATATATAGAATATATAAAATTAGATGACTATATCGCAAACAATACAACAATTCAAGAAACAATTACCGCGTTTCAAAAAGCAAAAAAGTTGTACGAAGAGGCAAAACAATACGGGAAACATCATCCCGATTTAAAGAAAAGACAACGACAACTTGCTCAAGCAAAAGAAGCGTTATATGGTTTCGAAGAAGTCGTTCGTTATAAGAAATTAGAGACAGCGTTACAAAAACAACTCGATCACATTTCAAGAACGATTGCGAATGCGATATCTGTACATATTCCCCACCCTAATGAGCTAGGGATACTACAAGTAGAAAAAGGTGAGAACACATGCTCAAACGAATCAGTTTAATTGTTTATTTTAAAACCCCAAAAGTGTTACGTCGTGTCAGAAAGATATGTAATGTCTCTTATTATCATAAGAAAAGACGATACGCAGTTGTCTATACTGATGAAAATAAAATGAATGATGTTATGAATCGCCTAAAACAACTTAGACACGTAAGAAACGTGGAACAATCACATGTTAATATGGAACGTTATGAAATAAATATGGATGTCAAGTAAAAATACTTGACACCCTTTTATTATAATGGTATAATTTTTCATGGTAAATTAGAAAAAGGAGGATTACGATGGCAGTTAAATTAAGAATGCAACGCTTTGGTGCAAAAAAACGTCCTTTCTATCGATTAGTAGCAGCAGATTCACGAGTTAAACGTGATGGAAGATATTTAGAAATCATTGGTACATATAATCCATTAACAGAACCTGCTACTGTCAAGATTGATGAAGAGAAAGCGAGAAAATGGTTAGATGAAGGTGCACAAATGACTGACACAGTTCGCAACTTATTTTCGGAAGCTGGGCTCTTATCAAGAAAATCTAACAAGTAGTTGGTATAAACATGGCAGTTAATTATGAAAAGTTAATTCAGGAATTAGTGAAGCCATTAGTTGTTCACCCAGAAGACCTAATGGTAAAAAAGTTTTCTGAGGAAAATAACATGCTTACCATGCAAGTTATCGTCAATGACGATGATCTTGGAAGAGTAATCGGAAAGAACGGACGAATTGCCAATGCAATACGGACAATCTGTTACGCGAGCGCATCGCGTGAAGGCAAAAAAATAACGATTAATATAGACTCGTTTCAGACCTGATAATTCGGGTCTTTTTTTGTTTGATTTCACAACAATATATCTTATAATGAATATAGTGGGGTGAAACGATGAGACTTAAAAATAATCAAGAATTAATCATTAGAGATATTCAGGTAAGTGACGCAGAAGATGTCCTTGCCTATATGAAAAAGGTCAATAGTGAAACACAAAATTTATTACGAGAACCGGATGAGTTCACCATGACTGTTGAACAAGAAAAAGAATTTATAGAAACGAATTTGAAATCAGATAATCATTGTATGATTGTAGGGATCGTTAATAATCAGATCATCAGTGTCAGTGGCTTTTATGGAACGGGATTAAAGCGTAATCGACATCGCGTAACACTTGGGACAAGTGTTGTAAAAGAATACCACGGACAAGGGGTTGGAAGTTATATGATGGAGGCCTTAATCAAACGCGCAAGAGCAATGGGTAAAACCAAAATCGACTTAGATGTTCGCGTAGATAATTACTCAGCAATTAGATTATATAAAAGATATGGATTTAAAATCGAAGGAACCATTCGTCATGGGTTCTTTGTCGATAATCATTATGTCGATTTATATCAAATGGGATTAATACTGGAGGAGTAACATGGAACAAATATTGGAAGTTAAAGATGTAAAAAAGACGTTTCATTTGTCGCGAAAACAACGAAAAATAGAGAAAACGGATCAAAAGAAAAAAGTTGCGGTTAACGCATTATCGTTTACCGCATATCCAGGAGAAATATATGGATTATTGGGTCCTAATGGCGCAGGGAAAACAACAACCTTGCGCATGATCGCAACCTTAATCAAACCAGATGAAGGTGATATATTCGTTGGAGGAACAAGTGTGTTGAAAACGCCAATTGAAGTGAGGAAAAATATTGGCTTTTTAACCAGTGAATTAAAACTCGAAGATCATTTTACACCGAACTATCTGTTTGATTACTTTTCTCGATTACATGGTGTAGATGAAAAAGACATTCCTATCCGTAAGGAAAACTTGTTTAATCAATTTGGTATTACTGACTTTCAAGAAGTGAAAGTAGCGGATCTATCGACAGGGATGAAACAAAAAGCATCACTGGCAATTAGTTTGGTTCATGATCCTGATTTTATCATCTTTGATGAACCGACTAACGGTCTTGATGTTTTGACGGCAAAGAGTGTGACAGATTATTTAATTCAATTACGAGATGAAGGTAAGACGGTTATCATATCAACGCATATATTAAGTGTTGTTGAAAAGATATGTGATCGCGTGGGTATTATCATTGATGGAAAAATGAAAGTGTCAGACTCATATGATGCCCTTGTGGATAAGGGGTATGAAGATTTAGAAACACTGTTCTTTGAATTATTAGAAGAAGGTGATGACCATGAATAGTTGGATGATTGTCTTTAAGAAAGAGTTTTATCGTGTCATCAGTGATAGGCGATTAATTTTTACAGCGATTATTCTTCCTGGTCTTGCCATTTATGTGATGTATTCAATCATGGGAAGTGCCATTACAGGTGAAGTCGATGATATCACGTCACATGAGATAGTTGTTTATCATGAGAATATGCCTAGTGATTACCAAGATTATTTAACTGCATCAGAGCGTGACTTTGAGTTTCATGATGGCAGTGAGTTATCTAGTGATACCATTGATGATATGTTAGGGAATACTGAGATGGATATTTATATTGCCTTTCCTGATGATTTTTCTCAACAATTAACCAATTATGATGATCCGAGTTATACGATACCGCAAGTAGAGATTGTCTATAACTCAGGGGAGAAGTATAGTTCAAATAGTTACAGTGTTATCTCAGGGGCGTTAAATACCTATACAAATAGTATTTTATATGATCGTTTTGGGGATGGCATTGTTGCGTTTCAGTCTTCGATTACCGATACTGTTGATGAATCGCGCGCAACCGGACAAGTATTTGCCTCAATTTTACCGATGATTATTGTCATGTTTTTATTTAGTGGGGCAATGAGCATCGGACCAGATAGTATTGCTGGTGAAAAGGAACGCGGGACTGTCGCAACGTTATTAGTTACGCCAATCAAACGCAGTCAAATTGCGATTGGGAAAGTCATTAGTTTAACGGTTATTTCATTGTTTAGTGCGATGAGTTCTTTCGTCGGGATTTTACTCAGTTTACCTAAACTTATGAATATGGATGACCTTGGAGGCAACGTTAATATTTACGGGCTTTCTGATTATGCGATGATTCTCATTGTATTATTGATGACAGTATTCTTTATTGTTGGTATTGTTAGTTTGGTAAGTACTTATGCAAAAACAATCAAAGAAGCCGGGATGCTTATCTTGCCATTCTACTTTATTAGTATTATTGTAGGAGTATCGAGCATGTTTAATGGCGAAGCAGCAACAGAACTATGGGCGTATATGATTCCAATCTATAATACAATCAACTTATTAATTGCAATCCTAACGTTTGATGTTTCTATGATTCACCTAGTGGTGATGATTATTGCGAATAGTATTTATGTTACAGCTTTAATATATTTTATGACACAAATGTTTCAATCAGAAAAAATTATGTTTCAGAAGTAGGTGCGTTTTATGTTTTACACAATTGGTATACTTGTCAATACACATGGACTAAAGGGAACAGTTAAAATTAAACCATTTACTGATTTCTTAGAGGAGCGCTTTGGTGAAAATCAGCGTATCTTTATTGAATATAAAGGAGAAAAAATACCTGTTCATATTACATCATATAGACTGACAAAAGGATTAGTATATGTCACATTCGAAGGGTATGATGATATTAATCAAGTACTAAAATATAAAGGCTCAACTCTCTATGTTCATGAAGATGATTTACATGAGTTAAGTGATGATGAATTTTATGTCCGTGACTTAGTTGGTGTTGAGGTGTATTTAGATACCAGGGTTGGTGAAGTTGTTGATGTGTATACGCACACCAATGATGATATTTTAGTGGTGAAACGTCCACAGGCTAAAAATGCACTCATTCCATTTCGCGACGAGTTCATTGAAACGGTTGATCTAGATCATAATCAAATCATCATTAAAGATATTGAGGGATTATTATGAGAATAGATGTGCTAACCTTATTTCCTGATATGTTCACAGGCGTAATATCCAACAGTATCATTAAACGAGCGATTGATCAAAATCTTGTCACGATTAATTTGATTGACTTTCGTGAGTTTAGTGCGGATAAACATCATAAAGTTGATGATACCCCTTATGGTGGGGGTGCTGGCATGGTGTTACAAGTTGAACCTGTCCATGCGGCATTACAATCCATTGAAGGCTATGAACATGCCCTAAAAATCATCATGACACCTCAAGGGGTACCTTATACTCAAAAACAAGCGTACACCTTAAAAGAAGAAGATCATTTGATTATTCTATGCGGTCATTATGAAGGATTCGATGAACGTATCAGACACTTTTTTGACCTCGAAATCTCAATTGGAGATTATGTCTTAACCGGTGGTGAGATTGCGGCGATGACAGTGATGGATAGTGTGATTCGACTGTTAGATGGTGCGATTGGTCAAAAAGCCTCGCACGAAGAAGATTCGTTTAGTCAAACACTTCTTGAGTATCCGCAGTATACTCGTCCTAGAGACTATCTCGGTATGACGGTTCCAGATGTTCTTTTAAGTGGCCATCACGAGCGAATCGATACTTGGCGAAAAGAACAATCTATCAAACGAACCAAAGAAAGACGACCAGATTTATATCAAGCCTACATGAAAAAAACGGATGAATAAAACTGTTGCATTCACAGTAAGCTTGTGCTATAATTATTAACGCTGTTTAATCTATAATTAATTGTTTGCTCCGCTTGGGGAATTCCTTATGAGCAAATGTAAAAAGTAAGGAGTTGATACCATGTCACAGCAATTGTTAGAAGAAGTAACAAATGAGTACAAAAAGACTGATGTGCCAACGTTTTACCCTGGTGATACTGTTCAAGTATCAGTAAGAATTAAAGAGGGTGACCGTGAAAGAATCCAGAATTTTGAAGGATTAGTCATTAAAAAACGTGGTGGAAGCATCAATGAAACATTTACCGTTCGTAAAGTTTCATTCGGTGTTGGAATTGAGCGGACATTCCCAGTACATTCACCACTTGTCGCAGACATTAAAGTCTTACGTCGTGGGAAAGTACGTCGCGCGAAATTACATTACATCAGAGGACGTTCTACAAAACAAGCACGTATTAAAGAACGCAGATAACAAAAAACCATCTTCGGATGGTTTTTTAATTAACTTATGTATACTTTGCACAAAAATAATGAAAACTTTTCATTTTTGTACCCTTTCTACTTGAAAACATTTTCACTTGTGATATAATTTATTATGATAGAAAGAAGGTGCTAAGTATGAGTAAAGCAACAATTTATGATGTTGCTGGTGCTGCTCGTGTGAGTTTAGCAACAGTATCTCGTGCTATTAATAACCCAGAAAAAGTAAAAACTGAAACACGCGAACGTGTGTTGAAAGTAATTGAAGAGTTAGGCTATAAGCCAAATGCTTTTGCAAAAGGATTGGCAAGTCGAAAAAGTACGACAGTGGCTGTGGTTGTTCCTGATATGTCTCGTGCAAGTATTGCAGAGATGATGAATGGAATTGCTGATATTGCCCGGGTATATAAGTATTCGATTTTACTCTATATCTTAGAAAGTGAAGAAGCGAGTGAAGAGGATATTTTAAGAGAGATTATCGCAGCTCAAGTGGATGGTATCTTATATCTTAATGATGAGATCACAGAAGCGCA
>JAASSV010000004.1 GCA_021767685.1 Caryophanales bacterium
AAGCAAGGGGTCACTGGTTCGAGCCCAGTATTCTCCACCATATTTGCCGGAATAGCTCAGCTGGTAGAGCAACTGACTTGTAATCAGTAGGTCTCGGGTTCGATCCCTGATTCCGGCACCATTAATTTTTTAAGACCCGCTAGCTCAGTCGGTAGAGCATCTGACTTTTAATCAGAGGGTCAGAGGTTCGAATCCTCTGCGGGTCACCATTCATGCCTGGGTGGCGGAATTGGTAGACGCGTTGGACTTAAAATCCAATGGTAGTTATATACCGTGCCGGTTCGACTCCGGCCCTAGGTACCATTTCAGTTTTTTGCAATTACAATTATTTTAAAAGCTAAAACAGGGGCTTACTCTGTTAGGACTTATAGTTGTCTAGTTCTCTAGCAATTGTTAGAACTAATCTAGGCTCCACCACAAATCATCATATGGCGGTGTAGCTCAGATGGCTAGAGCGTTCGGTTCATACCCGAAAGGTCGGGGGTTCGATTCCCTCCGCCGCTACCAAGTTATGGACCCGTAGCTCAGTTGGTCAGAGCTCCCGGCTCATAACCGGTAGGTCGCAGGTTCGAATCCTGCCGGGTCCACCAATTTGAATTCATCATTAATATCATTAATAAACATCAGGAGGAATACCCAAGTCCGGCTGAAGGGATCGGTCTTGAAAACCGACAGGGCGTTTCCGCGTCGCGGGGGTTCGAATCCCTCTTCCTCCGCCATTTACTTATTCAATGTTTTTTATGCATTATCTTATATATATTTTTTTAACTCATACCGCGGGGTGGAGCAGTCTGGTAGCTCGTCGGGCTCATAACCCGGAGGTCGTTGGTTCAAATCCTTCCCCCGCAACCATTTTGGTCCGGTAGTGTAGTGGTTAACATGCCAGTCTGTCACACTGGAGATCGCGAGTTCAAATCTCGTCCGGACCGCCATGATGGCTCGATAGCTCAGTCGGTAGAGCAAGGGATTGAAAATCCCTGTGTCGGCAGTTCGATTCTGTCTCGAGCCACCACTGAATGTAATTTAAAAGTCACTTTATATTAAGTGACTTTTTTTATTATGTTTCTTTTGGTCGATAAATTATTCTATAATTATTTAATGTGTAATATTGTTAGCTTGGTTTTACTCTGAAAAAACTACTGAAGTATCATCAGTTGTAAAGCGTATCGATTTTGATTCAACATCATTTATTACTTCATATGTCTCTTCTCCATCGACTTCAATTGGCGTGTGTTCGGTTTGATTTAAAGTTATAAAAACCGCACCATTATTAATATCATATCTTGAAAAATCAATGTCTAACTCAAACGGTTGATTAAATTCTATTGTACTTGTTAAACTTGTACCAGGATCACATCGATTCTCTTCTGAAAAATAGTTCAATCCTCCATACTCTTTTGAATAAATTACATGTTTCTCAGACGAATCATAATCATAAATATATTTCCAAAACATGTCCCTTATATATATATCAGACTCAGGGTTATCATAAATGTCATGTCCATGAGAAAATTTGAATAAAACCTTTTCGTCCAACGATGATTTTTTAGTATCTACACCAATTGCAACATAAAGTGAGTTATGTTTTCCATCATCAACGGAACTGTTCAATTAATTGTAACCTATCCATAAAAAACTCACATATTATATGTGAGTTTAATGGGAGGGTTCTAAATAAGGTTTTTATTCTTTAGTTAATAAATAAATAATTAATGATCCCAACATCCAAACGGATGATAAAGTTAAAGATGTGAAGCGAGTTAATGCACTGTCAATATTATTCATATAACTCAATCTGGCTATTATGAAAAGAATAGTTGCAATTATCGATAGTATAAAAAAAACTATAGAAATTCTATTTAATATTTTATTCATATTTCCATCCTTATCTATAAACTGTAATTGATGTACTTAACTCATTATCGTAATAATTTCCTACAAAAAACGGAAAAACAATATATGGTGCAGAAGTAGAAAAACTGATTTTGCTTAAATCATGATAAATGCCATTAATCTTATGAACATATGCTGCTGCAAAATCAGCATCATTAATATTATTATTACTTATTGTATAATTTGCCCATATACTTAATGTTAAGTCAGTTACCAAGTAGTTATCTGTCACTGTAATATTTTGGGTCTCATTACAATTACCTAAATAACTATAATGCGGATCTGTACAATAAATATTGTTATAATAGTCTGGATTAGGAAATGTTAAATAACCAAGCAATTCATCATTTTTTAAGTTCATATACACTAATAAAGATTTCATGGTGTTTTGTTTATAATGATCAACCATCGTTGGATCATAATTAGCATAAGAGAAGATTTTATCATTGTAATCATAACCTTCAATTGAGTTATATCTTGTCATTTCCCAAACTTGTTTTCCAGAAAAGTTAGGTTTTTGATAGGTTCTGTAAACTCCATCTGAATCTTTAATAGAAAATAAGTCTTTTTCAACTGTAGCATCAGCATCAGCAATTATAGAAATTAAGTCAACAAATCTAGTATTTGGGATAATTAGCCATTCTAAGGTGTTTTTTACCATTATCTTGTCTGTAGATGAGTTGTATGACCCTGTAATGGTTATTTTTTTATAAGTTGTAAAGTTGTTATTTGTAAACTCATTATCATTATCATCTGGTCGAGGCGGATCATCGGGATCAGTCCCTTCAATAGGTCTTAACTCTTTTATAATAAAGGGATCTATCGAGTAAACTTTCCCAAAATCATAAGATCCAAAAAGATTGTTGTCTAAGTTCGTTGATGTATCATTTTTAAGACAAATTTTGCTAAGATCAATATTTTTATTCTTTTTTTCTTTTTCTTTTTTAACCTTTTCATGAGCTGTTTTTTCACTAATGATGTAATCTTTAGATTTGACTTTATCACCATCGCAAAAATATTTTGTTTCAACGAACTTTTCGCTTTTAACAAACTTGTCTAAGTTAGTTAAATCAAGAGCTTCGAGTTCATTTAAGGTTAAACTATTAATTTCATTAAAACTAAACCCCCAATTTTTCCAAGACTTCATAGTCTTCCTCATTAATTATAACATCATTTGAGTTAATGAAACTAACCGACTTTGCCTCAACATCATGTAAAAAAAATGATATAGGCGTAACCAGCATGATCATAGTAAAAACTAATATTTTTTTCATTAATATCCTTCCTTTTGTACAATTTCTACAATAAGTATTGTAGATTATAATCCCTCGCAGAATCATATTATCATTTAATTTTAAAGATGTCAAAATTTCTAAAATCAATGTGACAGAAGTGTCTTATTTAAAATTCCTATTAGTTATAAAGAGGTTGGTTTCATCATAAACTATATCTTTCTTGAGATAACTCTATATGAATGATAATTTGAGATTTAGATAATTCTGGATTGTTAGAGTCCCAGTATTCTTCCACTATATCTTTTATTTCTTCTTTTGACATATTTATACTATCCTTTCCAAGTCTAATTTTTTTAGTTGATATACTTATCATTATTTTGCTTTTTGGATTGAGAATCCCTGTGTCGGCAGTTCGATTCTGTCTCGAGCCACCACTGAATGTAATTTAAAGTCACTATTATAGTGACTTTTTTTATAGATAAATTACAATAACAAATCTTTAGTAATGATTATTTAAAAATAACTTTATTAAAAAGTTATGTAAGGACCACTCTTATAAAGTTTTGTTAATCGGATATAATTCAAGCAAGCTTAACGATATTATTTATCTTGTGATCGTAACGGAGATATCATTATAATAGATTATCTTAAGGATGAGGATGATTATTTTACACAAGGAGTTGCGACATCAGATGGTATTAATAGAGATAATGTTCAATATATTATTACTAAAATACTAGTTGATGAGTTAGATGACATTTCTTAATAGATTTTAGATTAATAAAACTAAGTTAATTCACCTATTTAATTAGATGAATATATTAGAGATAAATATAAAAATTTTAAAATAATATAAATCTTAAATATTAGAGTTTTTAGAACTAACGAAAATTTATCGATGAATAACACCCTAATAGATGGCCCGGTTAATGTTTTATCAAATTCTATCAAATGGTTCATTTATTTTATGGTTTTATCAATAAAAAATCCCTTTATTATTACGTTTTCTTTGTGTATTATGGTTATATAATACAGAAAGAAGGGAACTGTTATGAAGAACGATACATTACTATATTTTTCAACACCATCGGAGTTTTTAGAGTTTGTTGATGCACTAGACATGTATAATGGATGGACTATCAGAAGTGGAACGATGAATAGCCGTGGGAGATCGATAAGAAATCGCTCCTACACTAACACACTTAAAGAGTTATTTAGTGAACGTGATTTATTTAGAAAGAACGTATCCATTGCTGAAATTGTATCTTGGCTCGATAATTTTGTTTATATGAAAAGAATTTTAGACCAACTTGAAAAAGATGTAGGAACAAAATTGTACCGTAAAACAGAAATCTATGTTGAATATAAAATCAGAATGTCCAAAATGATGAGAATTGATTACGTTATTAAATATGAAGATAAGATTTGTTTACTTGAGTTTAGAACACTAGATAGTTTTAATAAGTTAAGACCAACTTGGAGTAAAAAGAAGACAGAACTGCTCATTTATAAGGAATTAATGCAAAATTATGTTTTTGGGTTACACTTTCTAACCTATGCTTTTATAGGATTATTTGAGTATAATCATTCAACACCGATTGAAAAACATATCACTCATAATAATAAGCAGGTAGAATACTTTAGTAAGTACTTAAGACTCTTCATGTATGGATTTTCAGAATAGACCTATCAAAAACTGATTTTTGTGTTATAATGATGTCATAACTCATAATTTTTATGATATCTACGGAGGTGCAATAATAGTGTTTGATATAATTGAGAATTGGAGTTCAATGAATTTCTTTATCTACTTAGGGGTCTTGCTATTTATTGCCAAAATCATTAAAGAAAAAATACCGTTTCTTAACAAAATAATCATTCCTTCAGCTTTAATTGCGGGCTCAATCGGATTAATTCTTTCTGATGGATTTTTAAATGTAGTACCGCTGGGAGAAGATGGTGAACGTTTAGAAATTATATACAACGTTGTTTATCACAGTTTGGCCATAGGTTTTATTGCTTTAACATTAAGACGGGATAAGACAGAAGCTAATAAAAAAGTATGGTCTACAGGAATGATTATTGTAACAACCTATTTATTGCAAGCAGTAATAGGTGTTTTTATTGTTTTTGTCTTTTTCAAAGATGTTTTCCTTGGAGCAGGACTACTCTTGCCGTTAGGCTTCGGACAAGGACCTGGGCTAGCGACCTCAATCGGTAAAGGATATGCCGAAGGTGTCGGTAATTTAGTCCAAGGTGGTGCGTTGGGTGCAACCTTAGCTAGTATCGGATTCTTAGTTGGTGGTGTAATGGGTGTCATCATATTAAACTACCTTGCACGTAAGAGAAACCTTAAAGTTGATAAGTTCCATGATGAAAGAGCAACAATAAAAGAGTCGTTTGAAATCGAGACTATCAAAGAACTACGCGTATTTGATTCTTTAACCGTTCAACTTGTCATCATATTTGTTATTTATGCATTTGTCTACGTTACGTTGGCTGTACTTGAAACTTACCTACCGATTCTATTGGGTGATCTAGGTCAGACATTTGCAGGTGTATTCCATGGTTTCAACTTTTTGATTGGTATTTTATATGCCTTACTATTTAGAAATATATTGAAAAGGTTTGAAGCTAGAGGCAAAAATGTCAACTTCTTAACAAATAACTATATACTATCGAATATTAGTTCAGTGGCATTCAACTTTATGATTACCGCTGCTGTGTTGACAATTACAATCGAGTCTATTAGAAACTACTGGCTACTTGTTATCATACTTGCAGCTGTTGGAACGTTAGCTACTGTTACATATTTACGTTGGATTGCTAAAAAAGTCTACAACAATGAGTTTGAAGTTCATTATTTTATTGGTATGTTTGGGATGCTTACAGGAACAGCTTCTACAGGCTTAGCATTATTAAAAGGTGTTGATAGCGACTTTAAGTCTCCAATTGCTGAAGAGATGGTTGTAGGAAGTGGAACTGCTATATCACTAGCGTTACCACTATTTGCATTGTTAATGTTTCCTGGCTTAGCTATAACGAGTGGTAATGATTTATGGATTTACTTAGTTTTCTTAGTTCCAATCACTTATGGGCTATTTTTAGTGTTATGGATATTACGAATTAATAGAAAAAAATAAAAAGGTTCAGCAATGAACCTTTTTTTGTATATCATCTTACAAACCCATAAAGCTATGTTAAAATAGTTTTGTACGTAAAAAAGGACGTGAAATAATGAAAATACTACTAACAAATGATGATGGTATTGATTCAGAAAAATTACAGTATACAAAATCTATATTATCTGAATATGGTGATGTATACTTAGTCGCACCAAAACAGCAACAAAGTGCCAAAAGTATGTCACTGACAATTGGTGAGTTTCGGTATATGAAAATTGATGAAAAGACATATGCAATTGAAGGAACCCCCGTTGATTGTGTTAACTTCGCTATTCATGGATTAAAAATTGATCCTGACCTTGTCGTTTCAGGAACAAATGATGGATATAATCTTGGTATTGATACACGATACTCAGGAACAGTTGGAGCGTGTTTGCAAGCACAGTATTTCAATTATAACTCAATAGCATTAAGCGCCGATAAACGTGGTAATAAAATTCTAAAAGAAGAACTGAAATCAACATTGGATTATATCCTTGAGAATGAGTTGCTATCACCAGATCACACATTGAATGTCAACTTTCCAAGAGAAAAGTTTGGGTCGTCTAAGGGTATCATTGAAGGGAAAACACATTACAGATCATTTAAATATGAGGGTATTATGAAAGAAGATACGTTTTATCCTAATAGACAGTATAAGCCATATAAGGAGTATCCAGAAGATACTGATATATCAGCATACATAAGAGGGTATATCTCAATATGTCCAATCAAAGTATAGTGAGTAACTATGCTTTTTTTATTTGTTTTGGTATAATAAGAGTAGGTGATAAAGATGAAAAATTATGTTATCAGTGACATTCACGGATTTTATAATGCGATGATTGATTCATTAGATAACGCAGGTTATGAACCAAACAATGAATCTCACCATTTACTCGTATTAGGGGATATGTTTGATCGAGGAGATCAGTCAAAAGAAGTTTTAGAATATTTGCATGATGCCCATGAAAAAGGACAAGCAGATATTTTATTAGGAAATCACGATGTCTTCTTAATTGAAATTTTAGAAGGTGATTTTAAGCGTGCATGGTTTAACATCGACCATAATGGTACTGGTAGAACACTCTATAGTTTATCAGGAATGGTGCCGACACGCTATAACTTAGAAAATATCAATAAGACCATTCATAAACGATTTCCATATTTACTTGACTGGCTTAAATCACTCCCATATTTTTTTGAACGTAATGAGTATATATTTGTTCATGGCGGTCTTGATCCAACGAAGGGTGATTGGCGAAACTTAACTCAAGAAGACTATGTTTGGACAAGAGAAATAACATGTGATCCAATTCCTGGTAGAACAGTAGTCGCAGGTCATCACCGTGTCGCAACAATCCGAAAACCAGGCGCAAACTACAAGCAATTATATAAAGATAACCCATCGGCATTTGATATATTATATAAACCAGGTAAGATCTTAATTGATCGCTTTGTTGAAGTCACAAATGAATTAAATGTTTTGGTCATTGAGGCATAGCTTCAGTGGCTTTTTTATTACTTTAACACAATAAAGTGTTAGCGTTTTCATAAAAGCCGCTATTTCCCTTTGAGGTTTCGGTATAATTTTGATATAATGTTTGTGGATATAAAAGAAAACGCTTACTTTTGAGGTGGAATTATGAAAAAATTACTAACAGGAAATGAAGCAATTGCACGGGGTGCGTATGAGGCTGGCGTGCATTTTGCAAGTGCTTATCCAGGAACCCCATCAACTGAAATACTAGAAAACATTGGCACATATAAAGAGATTATAGCTGAATGGGCTCCGAATGAAAAAGTTGCATTAGAAACCGTTATAGGAGCAAGTATTGCTGGTGGACGAGCATTGGCTGCGATGAAGCATGTTGGTGTCAATGTTGCAGCAGATCCGCTATTTACATTTGCTTATACAGGTGTTAATGGTGGTGCTGTATTAATTAGTGCTGATGAACCAGGTATGCATTCAAGTCAAAATGAGCAAGATAACAGAAACTATGCTAAGTTTGCAAAGATACCTATGCTAGAGCCATCAACATCGCAAGAAGCAAAGGATATGGTTATCGCTGCTTTTGAACTTAGTGAACGATTTGATACAATCGTCATGATTCGATTAACAACAAGAGTATGCCATTCTAAAAGTATGGTCTCATTAAATGAACGTAAAAAAGTAACACCAAAGGTTTATGAAAAAGACTTTAATAAATATGTGGCTGTGCCTGCGATTGGGCGTCAACTTAGACATAAAGTCGAAGAGCGATTAACTAAGCTAAAAGCGTATACAAATGATTCTGATTTAAATTATTCTGTGAATAACAGCAAACAAGAGGGTGTCATTGTTTCAGGTATGGCTTACCAATTTGCTCGTGAAGCGCTAGGCGATACCGTAGATTATCTGAAACTAGGGTTTACACACCCATTACCAAAAGACACAATTGATACATTCTGTCAATCACATGATAAAGTATATATTATAGAAGAAAATGATCCATATATAGAAGAGTTTGCAAAACAACTAGGGCATCATGTTGTGGGTAAAGATATCTTTCCTTACTCAGGAGAGTTAACCCCAGATGTTATTAGACGGGCAGTATTGAGTGAAAATATTGAAAACTTAGAAGTTAATAAAGATAAAATTGTCAACCGA
Source organism: Caryophanales bacterium (assembly GCA_021767685.1). Lineage (GTDB taxonomy): Bacteria > Bacillota_I > Bacilli_A > Izemoplasmatales > Izemoplasmataceae > JAIPGF01. The sequence goes on from JAASSV010000004.1 coordinate 8,943, forward strand.
CCTCCAACATTTTGTAGTGGATGTCCACATCGTGGATTCTTCTATGAGTTAGGCAAGAAACGACGTAAAATTATTGTCGCTGGAGACATTGGGTGTTATAGTCTCGCAGTGGGACAACCATACGATATGATGGATTGGTTAATCTGTATGGGAGCAGCATACTCTACAGGACATGGGGCACAAACAATCACTGATTTAAAACCTGATGATGATCGTAGACTTGTCTCAGTTATGGGCGATAGTACCTTTTTCCATACAGGAATTAATTCATTATTAAATACAGTTTATAATGGTGGTAAAACAATTAATATTATCCTTGATAATCGTATTACAGGGATGACTGGACAACAAGATAATCCAGGTAGTGGATATAAATTACAAGGTGAAACTGCTCAAATTGGTGATATCGAAGCTATTTGTAAAGCTTTGGGTATTAAGCATGTTAGAAAAATCAATCCAAATGATCTTAAAGAAGTGAAAGCAACAATCAATTGGGCCCTTGAACTTGACGAGATGTCAGTCATTATTACAAACTGGCCATGTGTATTAAAAAAACGTTATAAAGAAGAAGATTTCGAGACCTATAAAGATATGTGGCAAACACAAGATATGGTCATGCAAGATACGTGTACAGGATGTAAAGCGTGTCTACGAAGTGGGTGTCCATCCTTAGTCTTTGATAAGGAGAAGGGTAAGATGTCAATCGACCGTACAACATGCGTAGGGTGTGACGTCTGTCTACAAATTTGTCCATATGATGCAATTGTAAAGGCTGGTGATGCCGCATGACACGTTCAATTAAATTAGTAGGTGTTGGTGGGCAAGGGACTATTCTTGCCGCAAAAGTTCTCTGTGATGCCTTAATTAATGCTGGCTATGATGTTAAAATGAGTGAAATTCATGGTATGAGTCAACGTGGTGGCAGTGTATCTTCAGAAATCAGATTTGGTGATGAGGTCTATTCGCCAGTTATTGAAAAAGGAAAAGCAGATGTGCTAATTGCGTTTGAGTTAATGGAAGCAGAACGTGCATTAGATTATCTTTCAAAAGACGGACTGTTAATTGTGAATAATCACAAAATTAACTCAATGGTTACACTAAATGGCAAAGTGCCATATCCTGAAGGGATTGTAGAAGATCTTAAGAGTAAAGTAAACACTGTTGTTGTTAATGCATCAGACGAAGCTATTGCGCTAGGGAATGCTAAAGTAATGAACATCATGATGCTAGGGGCATTAGTGAACGCAGATGACTTACATACGTTAGATATCGAGCAATCAATAGAAAATACAGTGAAAGAGAAGTTTATATCATTAAACAAACAAGCCTTCCAAAAAGGGAAAGAGCTGTAACTTATATTTTCCTCCTAAAAAAAAGTAGAGTGACATCTACTTTTTTTATATGTTATAATGAAATATGAAGGCCAAAGGAGTTTATTATGGATAGAGAAGTATTAGATCGTCTCATTACTCAATATAATCATTTGATTGATTATACAATATTGATTGAAGATCCATCTTTTTTAGATGTTTTTAAGGCTGCCTTGCCCCATTATGATGAAGAGATTAAACCTAATCGGTTTATTGGGGCAGTATTTATTATACTTTGTGAACTTCACGATATTGATAATGATACTTTTATCGATGATGGTTTGCGAAAAATCCGTACAGTCTCTTATAAAAATGAGATATATAGCATTGTCGAAATGATTGTAGAGCCAGTGTTAAGTAATCTTGTTCATGATATTGAGGACCAAGAAACATTTTTATTAGAAGAGGTTTGGCATATGTTAAACCATCATGGTATACATGAATTAGAGCCTATACCTAAGAAGAATGCGTTTGCTCAATTTTATATACTTCAAGATGAGACAGAAATTGATGTTGAGTTTATTGATCTTGTTGAAGATATGATTTTTGATTTATACGATGCCAAAGTAGAAGATTATGAAACAATAGCGTATAACTTACTTAAATTATGTCCGTTTGCTCATTCGGGTATGTCCCTATTTCTAAACGTTGTAGAAATACAAGATTATAAGCAATTATTAAACGTCATTATTCGAGCATTTGAGAAGGTTCATGAAGAAGCTCTAATGAAAGTAATTCCTAGATTTTATTATCATGAGAACTTCCGTGATTATATTTTAGCATTAGAGAGTCTTGCCTTATTACATAAATGGGAAGGCGATTATGAAGCAGCAAAAGAGTTATATCAAAAAGCGTTAAAATATGATGATTTAGATATATTACATATCAAAGAATCAATTTTATTACCGTTACTAGCAACAGGAGATTTTGAAGGATTTTTAGATGTATCAGAAGAACTGAAAGAAGGTATTTTTAAACGTTATGTAGAGTTATTTAATGGCTTAATTAATGCTTATGAACCTTTAGAGTATGAAACATATGAAAACGCCTATAACGCGAGTCCTTTGATTATGGAAATGCTATGTACACAAAAGGATTTATATGAAGAGGCCTCAGCTAAAGAGCGTAAGTACCTTGACGATTTTTACGGGGTTTGGCAAATGCAAAAAGATGTATTAGAGCACTTAAAAGAACTTTACTTTAAACGAACGGTATCATAAGGATGTGATTATATGAAACAAAAAGCTAACGGGTTTATCAAACAAGCATTTGTATTTGTCTTTTCTATTTATAATATAATCTTTTTTGCTTTATTATTAGCAATTTTTATTTTAGTGTATTTTTATATTGATTTTAATAGTCAACCAGCGAATGTGACATGGATTTATTCTTCTAGTATGCAAACACTTGCGGCTTTAATTGCTTTGCTTCCAGTATCCTATGCATATTTTATCAACAACCTTGAAGAAGAAAAATCAGAGGAATATGATAGTTATGTCCTTGATCAGTTGAAAAAAGAAGTCTATTATGAAATGATTTTTGTGATTATATTTTGTTTAGTAATCATTATTTTTAATCTTCTAAACTTCTTTTTAGAATATAGCTTAGTATATGCCTACATTATTAGTTTCTTTACGATACATGCGATAGCCTTATTAGCGCTATACGTTTATCGATTGTTTGATCCAGGACGAGTCAAAGATATTTTAAGATCATTTGATACAACAACGATTGATCCCAACCAAAAACAGATTTCTCTTGATGAATTTATTACAGAATATTTAGAGTTAGAACGACTGGTTAAGGATTACATATCTAATGAATATGATTCGGAACTAGGGGATCGATTACCGTTATATGATATTGTTGATAACTATGTGAAAGACTTTGATGTGATCGAAGAAGATTTTGATGATTTTAAAGAAATTATTTTCCATCGGAATAATGTCATACATAACTATAATGATACCGTTATTGATTTTGCTAAATATGAGAAGATGAAGGATTTACAAACTAAATATGAACGTCTAAATATGGCTTTCATAAGCAAAAATATTTTCTCAAGTGTTGCGGTTGTTAGAAATACTGTTGAATTAGCAATTAAAGAGTATCTAGACGAGTTTGATGTCGAGAATCAAGAGATCATTAATCTCAAAGAAGAGTTAATCACAAGTCTACAAACACATTTTGTAAATAAATACTATGATACTCAGATACTTGAGGACGCCAAAGAGTCTGATTTTGAAGTCATTCAAAATAACTTCTCTAATCGTAAATTACTTGGTATCGAGTTTAAGGCCTCAACAGTGAGTAATGCAATGACCACAGCAGAAGCCTTAATAGAACGGTTAAGTCCTATCTATTTGTATGTTGTCATGATCCACTTTAATACTAAGACAAAACAATTTGGTATCTATTATAATACGCGAGATAATCAAATTAAATTTAAATCTATTGCATAAAATAGAAAAAGTAGTATCAATGGATACTACTTTTTTTAGTGTTTAAATATTGTCATTATGCCAATCTTTGATAAATGTTTTGAGTTCTTCATAGTTAGGACTTTGGGCATTTCTTACGTAATAACCACTTGTTGCTACTCCGGTAATTAGACTCTCCTTAGGAGACAATCCTAAAAGTCGACCTAACATGAATCCAGCATTGAAGTTATCTCCAGCGCCTGTGGTTAGTTTAGGTTTTGGTGTGTATGGTCCATCAACTTCAGCATAGACACCATCAATAACGCAACAGGCCATTTCAACTGGATGGATGACTAATGCATCCAAATCAAGTGCTTTATATAATGCACTAGCAATATCTTCAAGTGGTATCCGCATGTCATCACATGCTTTTTTATCGAATAATTCATAAATTTTTGCAATGTCATAAGCTTCTTTTTTATTTAGACCTAGTGTAACTGTAAATTTTGATTTAAAGCCTTGTAACAATTGTAAGGCAGATTTGATAGAGTCGTTTTCTCGTTTCTCTGGGTCTGCTAAATCAATAAACATGTGCCGTTTACCATTGTCTAACTCAGGAAGTATATCCTCAATTATTGATGACCATAGATCGGTCATGTAAGGTAACATCGACCAGTTTACAGATGCAAATAAGTCGGTTGAGTTCAATAGTTGAATCAGTTTATCCTCTTCAATAACTTTAAGTAGATTATCATAGGTTACATCATTTAGTGTTGACATTTTCCCAAGCATGAGTTTCCCATCATCAAACTCAAGTGCATCGGTATGTCCATTTGTCGCAAAAGATAATAGCTTAACATTATCACTCATCGATTGGAATACATCATCGATGGTCGGGTATCCTAAAGCTCCAATATATGTAATATTGCTACCGTGTTCACTTAACGCACTACACATAATAGGACCATTACCACCTATTTTTTTAATTTTTGGTACGAGTTCGATATTTGTTGATAAGTTAGCGGCCCGATCAATACGAGTTGCTAACTCTTTTATTGTATCAATTCGTTTATAGTGTTCGCTATCTTGTCGTTTATCTACAACATCAATTATTTCGTCAACAAATCCATCAAACCCAATAACCATATTTAATGTTTTAGGCGTTTTCTTTTCCAGCTTTGAAACGATGTTTAGTTTTTGTGTCATAACTTTCACCTCTTATCTGTATTATACTATAAGACTTTAAGAGATAACAATGGTTTCAATCAAATAAAATCACCTATGAAAGGTGATTTTACTTTTAATGACAGATTAAGTATTTTTGTACGGCATCTTCAAATTGGATTTGACGATCTAAGGTAACTTTATTTAAATACCCTTCCGATTGATGAGAAGCAGTGCAAACCTTGCCTGTTTTCAAATCTAGAATCATCTCATAATCAAACCATATTTCATGGCTATCTTGATATTCAATAACCAAATCTAAACTGTGATTGTCGTTATAATTTAAATGTAATTTACCAAGTTTTCCATCAAGATAATCTTGTGTTATTTTTGATATACGGTCGTATTTTTCCATGTTTTCACCTTCTTATCTTCAGTGACTGTTACTTCATTTGCTTTTAAGAATGCAATTTTAACAAGAACAGGGCCTGTTAGTGCAAAGAATAAAACGGATGCTAAGACAACATTTTTTATAATTAACGCGTTCTCCATATTTATTGTAGAGATAGCATTATAAGCAGCTATAGATAATCCAATCGCAACACCAGACTGAGGTAATAAGCTAACACCTAGGAAACGTTTGACTGTGTCACTTGATTTTGTCCACGAACATCCAACATATGCCCCGGCAAATTTCCCTATGATTCTTCCGATGATATATAAAGCACCAATTAGGCCAGCTGATAAAATAACATCAAATCTTAATTGGGCACCCGCAATGGTGAAGAAGGCAATCATAATTGGGGGTACAAAGAAACGGATTGTCTCTTCTTCAAGGTGATAACATTCTTTATTAATCATATTGGTAACAACTGTACCTGCAAGCATGGGGGTAAGGATTGGTGATGCTCCTGTAAGTAATGCTGCACCTACAGTAAACAATACGGTAATTACAATAACGTTTAAGCTTTTTTCTTTTCTGTCATTACCATAAGAAATATTTCTTGCTGATATCCCAGAAAGGTATCCTACACCTAAACCTATGATTAGACTTAATCCGATTTCAATTAGAGGCTCAGTAATCATGTGAATAAAGTTTCCACCAGTGTTTGGGTCCATAAGTGTTATGCTGATGGATAGTAATATACCAAATAATATGACACCAACTGCATCATCTAACCCAACAACAGGAAGAATAGTGTCGGTGAGTTCTCCTTTAGTCTGGTATTTTTTGATAATCATCATAATCGGAGCTGGAGCCGTAGCAGCTGCAATCGCTCCAAGCATCAATGAGACAGAAAGATCAACAAACGGTAACGTAATTAATATTACCAATGTTGTTGTCGCAACAGCTTGCACAATTGTTATAATAATAATCTTCATACCTGATTTCTTAAGTTTACCGAACCACAACTCTGTCCCGACTTGAAAAGCAATAAAACCAAGTGCTATGTCAGAGATGATAGAAAGATTATCTAATTGCTCATAATTGATATAATGTGTTATAGGGCCCAAAAATAATCCTGCTACTAAGTATCCTGTAACAGCAGGGATCTTTAACATTTCAAAAAATCTACCCATTACTAATCCGGCTAATATAATAATTCCTAGATTTACAATTAAAGTTGAAAGGTTGGTTCCAACTGATGCATTTAATAAAATCATAATGTGTCACTCCTCGTAAAATAGAACACCATATATTATGTGCTCTCCACTATGCATTATACATCTATGTCAAATCTTTTCAAGGGGTAAATTATGACTGAATAGTCAATCATCGGTCAAAAATGACTAAGCTGTAATATTAAATGTAAATTAAAAAATTTTTTATTTTAAAGGCCTTAAATAAGGTATTTATGATTATTATATGATTACCTAATATAATGTGAGTGCTTACATGTCGTTATCTAATATTGTTTGATGGTCAATGTAAGTACTTTCATTGAATTTTTTTCTCAATTTCATTGACAAAAATAATTTGTGGGCGTATTATCTTTAATGGAAAGAAGATGAAAATATGGTTATCAAAGATAAAAGAGAACACATAATCAAAACTGCGATGACATTATTTGTGACTAATGGGTTTCATGCAACTCCAACATTTTTAATTGCGAAAAAAGCCCATGTAAGTGTTGGTACATTATTTAATCACTTCAAGAACAAGGCCAATCTTATTGAAGAGATTTATATTGAAATAAAAATGCATTTGAGAGAAACATTTTTGAACTTATTGGATCAACACGATAATCAGCACGATCAACTACAATCTATGTATTATGCAATTGTCAAATGGGGTTATGAAAATCCTAATGAGTTTTACTATTTAGAACTCTTTGATCACTCACCATTTAAAAATGTATATAAAACCAATGCATCGTTAATTATTAATCAAAAGTTTAAACAAGAAATTCTGGATGCTATATCCCCTGATTCCATTTGTCATGAGTTCCCTGATTACTCTTTAATGTTTATTGATCGCTCTATTCATGCAGCTACACGGTTTTTATTAGAAAATGAGATTGAGTGTATTGATCACTTTATAAATGATTCATTTGATTTGTTCTGGAATGGATTTAAACGCAAGTAAAACCACTGTGAAATATACACAGTGGTTTTTAAGTTGATAAGTACTAATTAGTATAAAACTAAATAGGATTATAAAAAATGACTTCTTAAGACAATATATAAAGAAACACTATAAATTTTGATAGAGTCTTTGCAAAATTTTTAAGCAATTTAACCATAACTAGGCAGTAATTCATTTATAAACATAATAAATGTAGCAAAACACTACATAAAACTTACCATAAAATGACCAAAAAAGAATTTACATTATCTATGGTTTTTGGTAAAATTATACAAAAGGAGGAAGGTATGAAAGAATCGAGACTTAAGAAGATGGTTGATTATATTATTCGCCATGAAACTGCGACCATTAAGGAACTAAGTGATAAATTTGAGGTTTCAGTCTTTACGATAAGACGAGATGTTAAAGAATTAGTCAACCGAGGCATAATAACCAAAAATTATGGTGGGGTTGCGATTAAAGAGAGACAGAATAAATCTTTATCATATTCTAATCGGAATACATTAAACAAATCCGATAAAATGCAAATCTCTAAAAAAGCAGCTAGCATGATACAAGATAATGATGTTGTTTTTATCGATGGCGGAACTACCACTGCATATATTCCTTCATATATAAATGATAATCATGTTACAGTTGTTACCAATAATGTTTTTGTGATGAATCAATTATTAGCAAAGGATAACATTGATGTTATTATGTTAGGTGGTGAAATACGAAAAGAAACAAACTCTACATGTGGTATCGTTACTATAGAACAATTAAAGTCTATTAATTTTGATCACGCCTTTATTTCAGTTACAGGAATCACCAATACGTTTCAGTTAACTAATTATACTGCAATTGATGCGGAACTTAAAAAAGTTGCGATGGAAAATAGTAAACACAATTATGTACTTGTCGACCATTCTAAAATTGGCAATGCATCCCTTGTTACTTTTGGCCATTTGAAAGACGTAGACGGAATTATTACATCTGGTCCATTAAAGAAAGCTTACAAAGATTATTGCCAAACACAAGACGTTATTTGTTACGAAGTTTTATGATGAAACTGAATGCAGAAGACTTCTTGTTTTTATTTACTTAAAATAATCTTGAAATAATGTGCTTTTTGCAATCATTTGTGCAATCATATAACAAGCATTTTAGCGCTAAAATTGGGCCTTTATTTTTTCTAAAAAAAAGAGAGCGTTTTCATAATAGTAGTCTTGAGTGTAAACTTTGTTGCAATGATTTGGTCTTCACTCTTGACAATGAGTTACATATAATGGTAAATGTGAGGTGTTTGACATGCTGGATTACAAAGACAACTACATATTAAAGTTGCTGATCTCATCACACCAAAGACTTAATGTAAATGATTTATCTCGACTTATCGGAATTTCACAACGCAGTGTGTATTATTCACTTTCACGTATTAATGATTATTTAACATCAATGAAGTTGCCTGAAATTATCAATGAACGACAAACGGGACTTAAAGTTGATGAAAAAATCAAAGAACAGTTAAATAGTGAGTTTGCCAAACAAATTCAAAACTATTATTTATGCACACAAAAAGAACGAAATGCAATCGAGAGTTTAGTTATATTATTTTCGAATGATGTGATCAAAGTTAGTTTATTTGAAGAAATATTTGATGTATCAAGAAATACAATCATTGGAGATATCAAAGAAGTTAAAGCATTACTCTCAACATATAATCTTGGTCTAGAGTTTGATCAAAACAAGGGCTATGTTATTGATGGAACCCCATTAAGAAAGCGTAGTGTTGCGCTCATGCTTATTTCTAGCTATGAATATCTACTCAAAATCAATACATATGGATTATTTGATATTTCACAATCCAAACATATTAAATCTTATTTTGAAGAAGCTGAATCGATTTTAAATATCAAATATGTCGATAATGCGATAGAGTATTTATCAATCATGTTAGCAATGATTTATAAAAACAAAATCGATGAGATATCATTTGATGAAGAAGATACTGAGTTAATTACCCATTCAAGTGAATACGATACAATATGTAAAGTATTTACCGAAGATTGGATGGCAAATGAACACAAATATATTGCTCTACAACTACTCGGTATGCGAATACAGGATAATGCAAAAATTGCAAATTATGATGATCAAAGTATTTCACAAATCGTTCACTTTATGATTAGAGAGTTTTCGCGAATGACGTTAATATATTTTGATGACGAACAAGATTTATTTGATCATTTATATCTTCATATGAAACAAGCAATGTTTCGATTTAAATATGGGATAATATTTCAAAATGAGTTAAAAGATGAAATCTTTGAGAGTTATCCGCAAATTGCGACGATATCGCGACAAATATGTAATACATTAGAACAAAAGTTAGGATATCCAATTGGGGATGACGATGTCGCCTATATAGCTATGCATTTTGGTGGTTATATGAAACGTGAAAAACGTGATTTCCCAATGATTAAGGTTTTACTGGTATGTCTCAATGGGATTGCTACAAGTAAACTCCTAAAGAAAGAACTTGAATATTTGCTTGGACAAATTGAAATTATTGATGTTGTTCGTAAAGCAGATATTGATGATTATAAAAACCAAGTGGATTATATTATTTCAACAATACCACTTGATGACGAATCAATAGCAGATAAGACGGTCCAAGTCCACTCAGTATTAACTGAAGGGGACAAGGATAAAATCGTTAATAAACTGGGGGTCTATAATCCGAATCAAGCAGAAGTCTCATTATCTAACAAGATTATTGATGATATAGAGGATTATATTCCAAAGGAAAAAAGGGAGACCATTCGGCGTAAAATACTAAAACGATTATCAGAACGACGCCCATCACCAAATCAATACGGAAGGATGAAAAAACCAATGTTAAAAGAAACCATTACCAAATCTAGAATTATCTTTTTAAATCAAGTAACGAACTGGGAAGACTCAATTTATAAGAGCGGAGAACCATTACTTAAAGAAAAATATATTGAACCAAAGTATCTTGACAAAGTTGTGGAAAATGTAAAGAAACTAGGGCCGTATATCGTAATAGCAGATAAGATTGCCATCAGTCATGCTCGTCCTGAGGATGGAGTCAACGACTTAGGGATGTCAATGTTATTACTAGAAAAACCTGTTATTTTCCATGGTAAGAACGATCGTGAGGTAAATGTCGTTGTTACTCTTGCTGCACCCGATAATGAAAAACACTTATTGGCATTACAACAATTATCAAGATTGTTTATGGAATCATTAGATGAATTACTAGCAGCAAAGACAAAAGAAGACGTCTTGAAGTTAGTTGAAAAACATTCCAAGGAGGAAGAATAAAATGAAGATTGACAAAATTGCATGTATTTGTGGTAGTGGACTAGGAAGCAGTTTCTTAGTAGAAATGAATGTTAAGGAAGTTTTAAAGGATTTAGATCTTAACGAAATTGATGTTGAACACATGGATCTAGGTAGTGCCTGGCCAGGTGTTGCAGATTTAATCGTATGTGGGGCTGACTTAGAAGACAACTGTAAGAAATTCGGAGAAACCCTCGCATTAAACAATATTATGGATAAAAAAGAGTTGCGACAAAAACTTGAATCATTACTAGAGGACAAAGGATTAGTAGAATAGTAGAATAAAAAAAATATAAAGGAGAGATTATTTCATGATTAGTTCTATTATCAAATTTATTGCTGATTTACTTAGTGCGCCACAGATCTTAATCGGTATTATCGTATTAATAGGTCTTATTGCACAAAGAAAAGCAGCACACGAAGTCATTCGTGGAACATTGAAAGCTGTACTTGGATTCATTATCCTCCAACAAGGGGCTGGCATCTTAGTCGGATCATTAGACTATTTCGGTGCATTATTCCAAGAAGCATTCGGTGTACAAGGTGTTGTACCTAACAATGAAGCAATTGTATCACTTGCATTAAATGATTATGCGACTGCTACAGCTGCAATCATGGTTATTGGTATGATTGCCAACATCGTTATCGCTCGCTTCAGTAGACTTAAGTACATCTTCTTAACTGGTCATCATACGTTATATATGGCTGCCTTAATTGGTGTTGTATTAACTGTTGCTGGTTTAGATGGATTCGTACTTTACTTACTAGGTGGATTAGCGTTAGGGTTAACAATGGTTATCTTCCCAGCAATCGCAGATCCTACTATGAAGAAAATTGTTGGTAACGATGAAATTGGATTTGGACACTTCTCAAGTATCACTTACTGGTTAAGTGGAGAAGTAGGGAAATTAGTTGGTAAAGATTCTAAATCAACTGAAGAAATGAAATTCCCTAAATGGTTAGGTTTCTTACGTGACAGTAGTGTTGCTATTGGTTTAACAATGCTTGTTATGTTCTTAATCGTAACCTTAATGTCAGGACCTGATTTTGTTGCTGATGAATTAGGTGTTGGTGACAACTACTTAGTCTTCGCATTTGTTCAAGCGTTAATCTTTGCTGCTGGTGTATACATCGTATTAGCTGGTGTGCGTATGGTTATTGCTGAGATCGTTCCTGCCTTCAAAGGTTGGGCTGACAAAATCGTACCTGATTCAAAACCTGCACTTGACTGTCCAATCGTATTCCCTTATGCACCAAATGCCGTATTAATTGGTTTCTTGGTATCATTCATTGGTGGAATCGTTGGTATGTTAATTTTAATCGCGTTTAATGGAACTGTTATCTTACCTGGTGTAATTCCTCATTTCTTCGTAGGAGCTACTGCTGGTGTATTTGGTAACGCAACTGGTGGACGCCGTGGTGCTGTTATTGGTTCGTTCGTTAATGGTGTAGTAATTACATTCTTACCATTATTATTAATGCCTGTATTGGGAGACTTAGGATTCGCAAATACCACATTTAGTGATGCCGACTTCATCGGTACTGGTATTATCTTAGGTAACGTTGCATTGTGGGGTAAATGGGCAGTTTCTATTTTCATTGTTCTAGCATTTGCTGCTCCAATCGTTTATCACTACGTAGTCCCTGAAAAAGCTGAAGCACCTGAGTAATTTTTTAACAAAAAGGGGAACTCGCGTTCCCCTTTTAAACTGCATACAAGATAGAAAACTTAATTTGAGGTGAGTTATAACATGACAGAATTTGCAAAACGCGTTCGAATAGAAATCGTTCGAATGCTAGTAAAAAGAGGATTTGGACATTTAGGGGGAAGTATGTCTATCGTTGAGGCATTAAGTGTGCTTTATAATAATGAAATGTCAATTGATCCATCGAATCCAGATTGGGAAGACCGTGATTACTTTGTCTTATCAAAAGGACACGCTGGACCGGCATTATATAGTACGCTAGCTTTAAAGGGGTATTTCAACAAGCAACTATTATTAACACTCAATGAACCGCATACGAAACTTCCAAGTCATGCGGACCGTAATCAGACACCAGGTGTTGATATGACGACGGGTTCTTTAGGACAAGGAATTAGTGCTGCTGCAGGAATAGCAAAAGCTCTTAAGATTCAAGGTAAAGAGAACCGAGTATATTGTATGGTTGGTGATGGAGAGTTGAATGAAGGTCAAGTTTATGAGGCAATTATGTTTGCCAAACATCACAAATTAGATAACTTTGTCTTAATGATTGATGAGAATAAACTACAGTTAGATGGATTCACTCGTGACATCTGTGACCAAGGGGATATCACCCGTAAAATTGCATCGTTTGGATTACATACCTTATGTGTTAATGGTCATGATGAAGCCGCTATTAAATCAGCATTTGATGAAGCGAGAGCGATTAAGGGTGTTCCTACATGTATCGTATTAGATACCATTAAAGCAAAAGGTGTTGAGTTCTTAGAAGGTGATTCAAGTAACCACCACGTAAGAATGGATGAGGAACAAAAACGTGTACTTCTGGACTTGGCAAATAAATGGGAAGGTGAGCTCGCATGAGTGTCAAACTAAAAAAAGAGTTTAAAACAGCAGATAAAGAGATGCGTCTTACATATAACGATACGATGGTTAAGTTAGCGAAAGCAGATGAAAGAGTTGTCTTGCTTGAAGCGGATTTAATGGGATCGATTAAAACAAGTGGTTTTCAAAAAGAGTTTCCAGAAAGAACTATTAATATTGGGATTATGGAACAAAACATGATGGGGGTAGCTGCTGGATTGAATATTCGTGGCTTAAAACCGTACATTCATTCGTTTGCTCAATTCGCAACACGGCGTGCATTTGATCAACTGTTCTTGAGTTTAGGATACAGTCAGTTAAATGCTACTATTATTGGTAGTGATGCTGGTGTTACAGCTAGTCATAATGGGGGAACTCATATGCCGTTCGAAGATTTAGGGCTTGTACGATTAGTCCCAAATATGACGGTGATGGAAATGTCAGACCCAGTTATGTTTGAAAATATCTTAACCCAATTGAATGAAAAAGATATGTTAAGCTATGTCCGTATTGTACGTAAAGATACCTTAGGTGTCTATGAAGAAGGCTCTACCTTTGATATTGGTAAAGGTGTTGTCTTAAAAGAAGGTAACGATGCGACAATAGTGGCAAGTGGTATTATGGTTGCGAGTGCGCTTAAAGCTAGTGAAAAATTAGCTGAAGAAGGCATTAATGTATCTGTCATTGATATGTTTACAATCAAACCTATTGATGAAGCATTACTTCATGAATACGCAGATAAGACAAAATTTATTCTAACATGTGATAATCATAATATTATTGGTGGATTAGGTAGTGCTGTACTTGAAGCACTAGAAAGTCATCCGGTAAAAGTGAAACGTTTAGGTGTTAAAGATCGATTTGGACAAGTCGGTCCTCAAGATTTCTTAGAAAAAGAATATGAGTTAACACCAGATGATATTGTTAAGGCGGTAAAGGAGAATCTCTAATGGAATATTTACTAGATACGGCAGATTATGAAGCAATTGAAAAAGTATTAAACTACTACCCAATTGATGGTATTACAACCAATCCTACCATAGTAACTAAAGAATCTGGGGAGTATCTCAATATTCTAAAACGTCTTGATGAGCTCTTAGATGGACGTCAATTTCACATTCAACTAACATCAACAAACTTTGATGATATGATCAAAGAAGCAAAAGCGTTAAAATCATTAATTAAGTCGAACTTGTTTTTGAAGATTCCTGTATCTAGTGAAGGTATAAAGGCTATCTATAAATTATCAAAAGCGGGTTATCAAATTACAGCAACTGCGGTAACTAGTCTAAATCAAGGCGTTATGGCCGCAAAAGCTGGGGCAGATTATTTAGCGTTTTATGTTAACCGTACATCACTAACAGGGGTTAATGGGAATGATGTCATTAACGAGATTGAGACAATATTTGAACGAGATGGTTATAAAACCAAGATCATTGGAGCATCTTATAAGAGTACGTATCAAATTAATGAGTCGATATTAAAAGGCTGTAAAAGTGTTACAGTCCCGCCAAGTTTATTTGATGAACTCGTAATGACTGAAACAACATCATCAAGCATCGAAAAATTTACAAAGAATTTTAAGGACCGCTTTAATAAGATTGGTCCATCAATATACGAGGAGTGATAAGATGGTAAAAGAAACCTATAAGGTAA
>JAASSV010000054.1 GCA_021767685.1 Caryophanales bacterium
ACCGCGAGCGATGTCAAAGTCACCTGAAGAACGTGTATCTTGGAATACAGCCCACTCTTCGTTTGCTAAGTTAATTGTGAAACCTAAGTTATTTTCCCAAGCTTCTTGAACTTTAGTAGCAACGAACTCATGACCTTCAGACGTGTTATAAAGTAATGTTTCGCCTTCTAATTCTGTACGTAATTTAGCAACAGGATCAGCTTCATTAGGGAATAATTCAGCAGCTGCTTCAGCAAATAATGTTACAGCGTCGTCATAGTTACCATCATCAGTAACCATTCCGTACATACCAGCAGTTTCAAAGAAGTCATTACCATTGTGATCTTTAAAACCAGGAGGTACGAATCCACCAGCAGGTACTTGTCCAGCACCTAATCCTTCAGTAATGTCTTCACGGTTAATTGAATAAGATAATGCGGTTCTTAATTTTTCATTTACGAATAATCCGTCATCCGCGTAATCTTCGTTTTCACCGTCTCCGTCTTTATCCATATTGAAACTATAGTAATAAGTTCCTAATAATGGGAAGACATAGAATTCATCAGATTCAGCAATTAATACAGGTACTTCATCAGTTGGTACACTTGGAATGAAATCTAAGTCACCAGATTGATAAGAAGCATATGCAGTAGAAGCATCATCGATAAATTTAGCATTGATTGTTTCAATACCAACGTCAGCAACGTTCCAGTACTCTTCATTTTTCTCTAAGGTTAATCCTTCACCTAAGTTATACTCAGTAAGAACATACGCACCATTAGATACATATAAGTCTGGATCTTTTGCCCAAGTTCCGTTAGGACCAGCATCAACAGCTGATTCTTTTACAGGCATGAAATGATAGAATGCCATTAATGATACGAAATAACTAGTAGGTTGAATTAATTCAACTTCGAATGTGTAATTGTCAACAGCTGTAATTCCAACTGCGTCTTTAGTTTCGTCTTTAGTTAATCCGCTAACGTCATCAAGTCCGTCACTGTAATCAGTTCCGACTAATGCACCATCATCGTCATACTCGTTACAATCTGTCAATTCATCATCTACGTCAGTTGCACCATCGTTATCACATTCATCTGTGAAGTATACGAAGTCTTCTGCACCAACAACATTAGTGTAATGCCAAATCCAACTGTACTCTGAAGCAGTTACAGGATCCATTGCACGTAACCATGAATATACAAAGTCGTGTGCAGTTAATGGAGATCCATCACTCCAATTAGATTCACGTAAGTTGAAAGTAACTGTCATACCATCAGCACTTACGTCCCAAGTTTCTGCGATACCTGGTAAAACTTCTCCTCCAATCTCTCTTACAAGACCTTCGTGAGTGTTGTTGATGACATTTCCACCATCACTCGCACCATTTAATCCTGGGTCAAGTGTTGCTGGATCTGCCCCAATGTTCCAGTTAAATGTTTCGTTATCGTATCCGCCACCACAGGCAGAAAGTCCGAGAACTAACACTAATGAAACAACAACTAATAATAATTTTTTCATTAAATAACCTCTCTCCTTTTATTAGTTTTATATGCAATATAATACCACTTTAGGGTGGTAATTGCAAACATATTTGAACGTTTACTCATATGAAATCGTTTTACAAGTCGAAAAATGTTACTTAATTGTTCCCTCTTCAATTTCTTTCGTAAAGTGACATGCGGTGAAATGATCTTTTTTATACTCTTCAAGTTTTGGCTCTTCGCTAAAGCATTTTGAGCGATTGATATAAATTTTATCTACACCAAAATCAATAATCATATCCGCAATCTCTTCTGTAATATATTGATTTTCTTCAACAATCGCGTGATGACGTTCGTGATCAATCACTGTCTCACGAGCATATTTTCCAACGATTTGTTGTTTGAAATCAGAACCGTCATTTTCAACCAATATTTTTGAGTAATTACAACGTGTCGCAAAACGACATCTGTCTTTAGGATTGATTGGTGATGGCACATCTCCTTGTAAGACAATCCGTTTTCCTTTATCCTCATGTTCTGGATCAGGTAACGGGATACTTGATAGAAGTGCTTTCGTATAAGGATGTAATGGTGTTTCATATAACTCATCACTTGTTGCGACTTCCATCAGCTTACCAAGGTACATAACACCAATACGGTCACTAATATATTTTACCATTGATAAATCATGGGCAATAAATAAGTATGTTAGACCAAATTCTTTTTGGAAATCCTCAAGCATATTAACAACCTGTGCTTGGATTGACACATCGAGCGCACTAATTGGCTCATCACAGATAATTAAATCTGGGTTTACAGCTAGTGCCCGTGCGATTCCAATCCGTTGACGTTGTCCACCAGAGAACTCATGAGGGTAACGTGAAGCGTGTTCTTTTTTAAGTCCAACACTCTCAAGTAACTCGTAAATCCGGTCTTGGATAGCTTTTTCTGGATTATCATGGTCTTTATAAAGTTTATGTGTAACAATTCCTTCTGCGATAATGTCAGTTACTGTCATCCGTGCATTTAATGATGCATAAGGATCCTGGAAAATCATTTGAATTTTACGACGGTAAGGTAACATCTCTTTTTCAGGAACTGATGCAAGATCAACACCATCAAAGATGATTTGGCCATCTGTTGGCTCGTAAAGTTTAACAATCGTACGACCAGTGGTTGATTTACCACACCCAGATTCTCCAACAAGACCAAAGGTTTCTCCTTTATAAATGTCAAATGAAATATCATCTACTGCGTGGAGAAATTTCTTTTCTTTTGCGAATAAACCGCGTGTTTTATCAAAATATTTTTTAAGGTTTCTGACCTCTAATAATGGCTTTTTATCCATTTATTTCGCCCCCTTAAAAATCTCTTTTGGTTTCGGTGCATCTTCATGCAACAACCAACATGAGACTTTCTGTGAGTCTGACACCTCAAATAGAGGTGCTGCTTTTTCTAAACAAACTTCCATTGCATGTGGACATCTTGGGCTAAATGGACAGCCAGTTGGTGGATCTAATAAATCTGGTGGACTTCCTTCAATCGGTACCAATCGCTCTTTTTGTTTTTTAGCTGATTGGGGAATGGATTGGTGAAGACCAATGGTATATGGATGTTTTGGCTCGTAGAATATTTCATGAACCGTTCCTTTTTCCATAATCATTCCACCATACATCACGATAACATGCGTACTGACTTCAGCAATAACACCTAAGTCATGTGTGATAAGTATAATTGACATATTAATTTCTTTTTGTAGTTTCTTAAGCAGCTCTAATATTTGTGCTTGGATTGTAACATCTAATGCGGTTGTTGGCTCATCGGCGATTAATAATCGCGGATTACACGAAATCGCGGTTGCGATTAATGCCCGTTGCCGCATACCACCACTGAACTGGTGAGGATAATCTGTAATCTGACCTTCAGGGTCAGGAATCCCAACTTGTTCAAGTAATGATTTTGCACGTTCTATTGCTTCTTGTTTATTTAAATCTGTATGACGTTGTATTACTTCAATCATTTGATTTTGAATGGAATAAACAGGGTTTAAACTTGTCATTGGATCTTGGAAAATCATTGCTACATCGTTACCGCGATATTCATTCATTTTACGGCTTGATAGACTAGTAAAGTCAACGATGTTTCCATCTTCTTCATGGAATAAGATCTGTCCTTCTTTAATTTCACCAGGATGATCCACTAAGTTCATAATACTGAGTGAGGTAACACTTTTACCACTTCCTGATTCACCAACGATACCAAGGATTTCGCCTTCGTTTAACTCAAAATCAATCCCACGTACAGCTTGAACTTCTCCAAGATGGGTAAAGAATGAGGTTTTAACGCCTTTAACTTCGAGTACTTTTTTCTTCATTATTTCTCACCTAACCTTTTCTCAATCTTGGATCAAGTGCATCACGTAATCCATCACCTAAGAAGTTGAATGCAAGCATCATGAGTGCAATCATTGCCGCAGGGAAGAATAGCTTATACGGATAACTTTGGAAACCAGATAACGCGTTGTTTGCTAAAGTACCAAGTGATGCTTGTGGTGCTGAGACACCAAGTCCGATAAAGCTTAAGAATGCTTCTGTAAATACGGCAGCAGGTATCATCATTGCCATTGACACAATAATTGGACCTAATGCATTTGGAATTAAGTGTCGTGAAATGATTTTAGCATTTGAGACACCAATCGTTCTTGCGGCAAGCACAAACTCTTGTTCTTTCAATCCAATAACTTGTCCACGAACGAGTCGTGCCATCGCAACCCAATAAACGGTTCCTAAGGCAATTGCGATTGTTCCAAGTCCTGAGGTTCCTCTAAAGATAACATAAGTACGTCCAGCGATCTCTATATCAATAACTACCTCGCGTAAAACAACCATCAGTAGAATAACCCACAAGACGAGTGGAATTGAGTTAATAATATCAACGACACGCATCATAAAGTTATCCCAGTTACCACCAAGATATCCAGCAACTGCACCATAGGTTACCCCAATGATGAAGTTAACGACTGTTGCGATTAAGGCAACAATTAGTGAGATACGTGCTCCATAGAGTACGCGTGTTAAGATATCGCGCCCTTGTGTATCTGATCCAAGTAAGAAGATTTTGTTATGAATGGTGTCGGTAACATATTTATTTTCTTCACCTTGATATTCAATGGTTAAGTTTACATCTTCATATCCATCAGGCACCATATTATCATTCATTAATCCATATGAATAATCAACAATAACTTCTTCACCATAAAATCTAATTTCTTCAACAAATGTAGCGTCTTCTAACGCTGTAATAAGATTTTCTGCGCCATGATCAAAATCATAAGCAGCATCTTCAGCGTTCGCTTCACCATAGTTATCTACGAGCGTAAGCTCTGCGAAATATCCAGACTCATTGACATCGTAAGGTGATCCCTCAAACTCAACGTTTTGGAATGGACTATCAGGATGGATATAAACCACCTCAACAGCATCATCACCAAATGAATAGGTTGTATCGCCTAATGCGATTCCCCATTTTTCTGAGTAATATTCATCGGCACCTAACGTAACAGATGATGGTAACGCATATGTTTGCGTTGTTTCAACGTTAATTGGTAATATGATTTCTTTAGCATGATGGTTGATTTTATCAACAACATTCGTATCTAAATCAGCAAAACGATCTACGACTCTACCATCTTGTAATTCTAATAGTCGGTAGACCCGGGTAACATAAAATGTTTTGTCGCCAACTTCTCTGATGTCAAGACGTGGCGGTAAGTTTGAGAAGTCTGATTGTTGATCAGAATAATCATATGGTGTTAACCACGGTCCAACGACCGCTAATAATACAATAAAGATAACACCAACAAGACCAACCATACTTGATTTGTTGTTTTTTAAACGGCGCCAAACATCTTGCCAATAGGTTAAACTCCGTCGTGTTTGTTCAATATCTTGCTTGTCTTCTTTAGCAACTTTTTTAAAGTTTAAATCAGCCATTATCTAGCACCTCCATCAAGTCGAATGCGTGGGTCTATCCATGAATATGCTAAATCGACTAGTAATATCATGAAAATATAGAATGCAGAATATAATACAGTCATACCCATAATAACCGTATAGTCACGGTTAGTAACACCCTGAACGAAGTAACGTCCAATACCAGGTACGGCAAATATTTTTTCCACAACAAATGATCCTGTTAATATGGCAGCAACCATTGGTCCTACATATGTAATAACAGGTATTAATGCGTTTTTAAGCGCATGTTTGAAAATAACTTTTCGCTCGCTAATCCCATTAGCACGAGCAGTACGAACGTAATCTTGTCGTAACACTTCTAGCATGCTCGACCGTGTCAATCGCGATACGAAACTGAGGGAGTACCCCATTAGAGCGATGACTGGGCCGATATATCCAAGAGGATTACTAATCCCATTACTTGGTAACCATCCCAATTGTGTAGAGAAGATATAAATAATCAACGTTGCAATAATAAAGTTCGGTACGGTGACACCAAGTGTCGCCAAGAACATAACAAAATAATCCACAGGACTATTTTGCTTCAACGCTGAGATAATCCCTACAGGAATCCCAATAATAACAATTAATGCTGATGCAATCCCACCAATAAGTGCACTGGTAGGTAAACCGCTTCTAATAATATCATTTACAGTAAACCCTAAGATACGATAACTAGGCCCTAAATTAAAAGTTAACAGACCTTTGATATAATCAAGATACTGAAAAAACAAAGGTTTATCTAAGTTATACTTTTCATTTAATGCCCGGATAATAGCATCCGGTAAGGCTTTTTCTCTTGTGAACGGTCCACCTGGAATCGCTCTTAGTAAAAAGAACGTTACAGTGGCGATAATCAAGAGTGTAAAGATTGCGGTTAAAATTCTTTTAATCAAATACTTTGTCATTTGATCCGCCTCTTTCAATATATAATCTAATTAATATTATACAGTTTTTTGGGTAAAATGCAACGTAGTACAGCGCTAGATACGTGTAACTTAGCCGTAAACTCTGTGAATATTCTGTAAATAAAAAAAATATAAAAACTAAGGATACCTAGGATATCCCTTGAAAAAAGGAAAACCCATTAATTTACTAAACTAAAGCATAAAAAACAAAATAAAATATAAAAAAATTATAAATAAGGTGCATGGTGTGATTGGTTTAGCCAGATATTTTAATCACAATTATTCCAAATAAAAAAAGGCATTTCTGCCTTATTTAAGGGTTTTAAAAAACATTTCTGCGGTATTGATATTTGATGCTAGTGGGATTTTGTAAACATCACTTAATCTAAATAAGCCTTGTACATCTGGTTCATGTGGCTGTGCTGTTAACGGATCACGGAAGAATAAGATTAAGTCAATATCGCCATTAGCTACTCGTGCACCAATCTCTTGATCTCCCCCGAGTGGACCACTGCGGTA
>JAASSV010000055.1 GCA_021767685.1 Caryophanales bacterium
AGGTGGCTTTTTATGGGGACTTTTAGGCTTTTTAGTTCCCGTTGCAGGATTAATTATCTTTCTCATCTGGAAAAATGAGTATCCATTGAATGCGAAAGCTGCAGGTACGGGAGCGCTTGTCTATGTTGGATTAACGTTAACCTTTATCGTGCTATACCTGGTTGTCTTTTTGAGTGTATTTGGTTTTGGATTCTCAGGCGCTTTTTAATGTTTTGTGAATACTGTGGCCGTGATCAATCACTTAATCAGTGCCGTCATCAGTTTCCATTAAGGACAGGTGAACGGGTTTTATTGCTGTCGATTCTCATCTTTTTCTCTATGGCATATTATATTATCTTGCCTGAGATAATGAGGCCACTAAAAGACGGTTATATGTTCTATGGCTATCTTGGATTGCTTACGAGTTTAACGCTATATACACTTTTAGGGTATCTCTTTAAAAGACCTTACTTAGCATTTTTCTTTCATTGTCATCAAGACAAAAAGAAATCGTTAAAGTGGTTTAAGCGTCTATTCCCATTGTGTCTGAGATGCTTAGGCATCTTAATAGGGATTTTTTTGACAGGGCTATTAATTGTATCTCATTTTCCTTGGTGGGGGTATCTCGTTTTAGCAATACCCTTAATCATTGATGGTCATTATCAACAATATACGGACTATGTCAGTTCCCCAACGAAACGATTGATCACAGGGATTTTATTTGGTCCTACTGTTGGATTTATTTATGCAACAACGTTTTATTTAATGATTTCATTGTTACACTATTTTAACCCCTTTGTTTAAAGTAAGGGGTTTTATTTAATCTTCTATGAGTTATTTGATATACTATATAAAAGGAGTGATTTTATGGGTATTTTAGCACTACTCGGAACCATCTTATTATTTTTAGTCGCATCATATAGTTTCCAATCGGTGTTTGAAAAATCATCAAATGATATTGAAGAAGTGAGTGATATCACCGTTCAAGATATTGTGTTTGGTGTACTCAAACTCATTGGACTATTACTACTCTTTTGGTCATTTAACTACTTTGTGTTATTTAAGTTCAACTTACGCTATATGGCTATTATCATTTACGGTGTTGCGTATGTGATACTGGGCTTACAGTTAACCTATAAACATTTTCATTTACAACAAAGTTATGTCACAAAAGTCGCATCAGGTTTAGTAGGAATCACAGTTTTACTCGCTATTTTTGTCTACGGACTCTTTGGTGGTCGTGTCTTCTTACATAGCGAGGCCTATAGTGAACTCTTAAGTATTGATGAGAAAGTCTTTGATGACGATGTCCAAACAGTCGATGTCAATACCTTACCAATAGTTGATAAGAGTTATGGTGTCAAATTAGGGTCGTTAAAACTGGGGGAATATCCAGGTATTGGCTCAGAATTTGAACCTGGCGCTTACTCTGATATTATTTATCAAGGTGAACAATATTTAGTCTCCCCGTTAGAATACCGCGGTATTTTCAAGTGGTTAAACAATAATGACGAGGGAACACCGGGATATATTTTAATTAATAAAGTCACTACTGAAACAACGTTAGTTAATCTAAGTGCCACAGAAGGTATTGGTCTAAAATATACACCGAGTGCCTTTTTCCAACAGGATTTAAAACGACATGCCTATATGAATGGGATGAATAAGTATCGCTTTGAACAAAGTTACTTTGAAATTGATGAAAGCGGACATCCTTATTATGTCTTACAATATTCCTTACCAACCATCTTTTTAAATGGTGGAAGCGATATTGCCAAAATTGCTGTGGTTGATGCGGTAACAGGTGACGTGTCTATTTATGATCCAGACGAGGTGCCTGATTGGGTAGAAAGTGTTTATCCACCAAGTTTATTGTTACGGCAATTAGATTACTGGGGAAGTTTACAAGACGGTTGGTTAAATAGTTTCTTAGCGCAACGTGGCGTATTAAAACCAAGCGATGGAAAACGAACAATCAAAAATAATGGTGGTCTTTACTATTTCACTGGTCTTACGAGTGCAGGAAGTGATGAATCGACCATCGGATTTGTCTATATGAATGTTAAAACAAAAGAATCAGCGTTATATAAATTCCCTGGCGCAACAGAATATGCGGCAATGAATAAGACGCTCACATTGATTCCACAAAACAATATTTCAACATCATTCCCAATTCCAATTAACGTCAACGATTCACCTACTTATTATATTTTAATTAAGGGAGAAGATGGTCGGATTATCCGCCACGTCTTCATGAATGTTAAAGACTTAGAGACTTACGGTATTGCAGAAAAGAAAACCAATGCCTATAGTGATTATTTATTAAATCTAGGAACCACGAACCAAACCAATCTTACTGAAATAACTGGTGAAATCACTGATATTACCTCCTATGTTAATGAAGGAAATACTATTTATTGGGTCCAAATTGATAATGATGTGTATTATGTTATTAATGTCTCAACCTTTGATTTTGAGAAAATGCGATATTTCATTGAAAAAGACATTGGTGATGACATCACAATCAAAGTCCAAGACTTTACAGTCATTGATATGGGCGATATAGACTAAATTAAAAAGCGCTATTTTTAGCGCTTTTTGCATATTTATAGTCCATTTCCGACTGAATTAAACTCTATTACAACCCTGGATGGTAAGGATAACATAACTTATAGCTAAACAAGGGGTGCAAATAAGTTCATCATACCAAGAATAAGTCGCTTAATAATCGATTTTTTCTCCCAGTCATTTTCATTAATTTGTGTTGAGTTATGTAAATCAGCATTAAAATCAGCGATTAATGCTTCAACACCGGTCTGATAAAGGAGTAATGTCGCTTCAAAGTTAATCCGGGCACTTCGGTTATCAAAGTTATAGGTTCCACAGGATGCGAGTCTATCATCGATAATGAAGACTTTAGCATGGCAAAAAGCATCATTATATAGATGGATATTAACGCCTTCTTGTAACAACTCATCAAAGAACGATTGGGTAACTAAGTAAATTGACTTTTTATCTGGAACACCTGGCACAATAATATCAACTGTAACACCACCTCTTGCGGCGATAATAAGCGAGGTTACTAACTCATTATCTAAGGCTAAATATGGGGTCATAATTTTAATTGATTGCTTAGCGTTATTGATCATTTTAACATATACATTCCGAATTGGCGGATACTTATCATCAGGTCCAGAAGGAATCAACTGTACAAGCCCCTTTTCATCAACAAATGAGGCATTGAAAAAGCGGTCATCATCAATCAATTCATCGGTAACGTAGTAATAATCTTTAAAGAATATTTGCGTGATCGAGTTAATGACTGATCCTGTTATTTTTAAGTGCGTATCACGGAATGGCGGAAACTTAGACGATTGATTACGATATTCATCCGCAATATTCATTCCTCCTAAAAATGCAGTCTGTCCATCAATCACACATAGTTTACGATGATTTCGATACGTTATTCGGGTATCAAAGAATCCGTAATATACCGTATCAATCGCATATAAATTTACACCACTTTGTTTTAGTGATTTAATCAGCTTACGGTCTAAAAAGACACTACCGACGGCGTCATATAACACATAAATGTCAATACCCTCTAGTGCTTTATCTTTTAAGGCATTGAGAATCCGTTTTCCAGTTTCATCTGTGCGTAAGATATACGTTTGTAATAAAATAAAATCTGTTGCGTTTTTAATGTGTGTTTCAAGTTCATTAAAGAAATCATCACCACTTGTAATCTGTGTCACTTCACTGTTATTTTGATAGACATGATGGTGGGTCATGTTATAGGCTGTTTTATAAATATCTGTGATTTCTGTATCAAGGTTAGCTAAATAATCATTATTAAAATTAGTTAATGGTTCATGCGTTAAATATTGTCCATTTTGCATTAATGGATGGGCTTCATAACGATGACTTTCACGAAAGTCACGACCAAAAGTTAAGAAAAAAACCGTCCCAGTAAGTGGCTCCAAAACTAAAAATAACAGCCAAGGCAGTTTGTTAATGGTATATTCACTTTTATAGACAATACGCAGCCAGATTAATACCGCAATAAACCGGACAAAGTACCGCAAAAACTGCAGTAAAAAATTGGCAAATGAATAATCAATTCGAAAGATTCTAATAACGACTTCAAAAGCAACACGAACGAGTATTGCTAAAAGGAGTAATAGTCCAATCCAAACATTACGTTTAAAATTCATTTTCATTATGCTCACCTAAAAATATTATATCGTAAAACGAACGCTCTTGCTAGAGCGTTCGTTAAGTTTTTTGGTTATTTTAAGTCGGCAATTGCTTTATCGCGCTTTTGTTCTAACGATTTCATCGTTGATGCCTTTTCTTTTTCAGTATCTCGCTCAATTGTTTTCAGCGCATTATCATGACGTTTGTGTTCATCTTCTTTGGCTTTTTCAATAGCGTCAAGCATATCGTTATACCCTTGATGTTGATCTTTACGTATTGATAAATGTTTCTCTTCTTTGTTTTTAAAATCTTCTTTAATGGCATCTTCAGCTTGTTGATAGTTACTTTCAGCAGCTGATTTTTGTTTATCAATCCGTGCTTTTAATTGCGCAATAGCATCTTCAATTTCAGCTTTTTTCTCTTCACGATTTTGTTCAATCTTGTCAATGTCTTTATCGTATTGCTGATTGAGTTGGGCGATATTATCATTGAGAGCCTCTTTTGTTTGCGCAAAGTCGTCTTCAACACTATGAACGGTATCATTAAATGTTTTGGTTCTCGAATCGATGTCTTCTTGAATAATATCACGTTTTGATTCTCTAAACGTTTTTAATGTTTCTTCATGTGAAACATCGCGTTTTTCCGCATGCTGATCGTAAGCGTGAATACCTTGTAATAGCGATTGCATACGTTGCTCAGCATCTTTCTTTTGTTCTTGACGGCTATCATTAATTTCTGCAATAGCTTGATCGAAACGATCAAGTTGCATTTGATAGACATTCTCAGCTTGTTCTAAGGCTTTTTCACGACGTTTTCTTGCATCATCTACGGCCTGTTCATAAACAGCAACTTGTTTGTTAAACATCTCGTTTTCACGTTTCACTGCGGCTTCATATGTTTGTGTGCGTTCTTCTAACTCTGTTTCAACCGCTTTTGTATCTTTACGTTTATCCGCTGCATTAAGTTTCTTGTTTAACAACTCACTATCTTTGTCATAGGCTTCCTTTAGGTCTTCTAACACTTGTTCATGTGGTTTACGATACGCTTCAATCGCTTCTAAGAATGGTTTTGCATCTTGGTCATATTCTGCCTTGATTTGAGTTGTTAAATCCTCATAATATGTCGCTAGGTCTTGTTTTTGGTCATCAAGGAAGTTAACCTTCTGTTCGATGATAGTATCAACATGAGCAGCTTCATACTCATACATTCGCTCTGCCTTTTCTTCTACGACAGGTTTATAGCGCTTTTGTTGATCTAAGAACGTTGCTTTTTGACTTTTTTGAACATCGATTAAGTGATCCACTTCATCTTGGCGAAGACGGACATCACTCATGTAATAATCATAACTTTCTTGAGCATCTTCAATGTCGGTTTGATGATCAATATCGGCTTTATTAATTTGCAACTCAACATCTTTTACATTAATATCTTTATCTCGTTCAACTCTCGCTTTATCGAGTTGTGTTTCTAAGACATTTATTCGGTCTTTCAGCAACTCATCTGCTTTCGATGTTTCTAATTCATATTCTAACTCAGATTCTTTTTTGAGTAATGCTTGTTTTTCTACTGTAATCTTAAGCTGTTTAATATTGTTCAGCTCTTCTTGTTGTAACTCAAGCAACTCCTCTTGGAGTTTTTCTTGTAAGTTTGTTTTTTTATCTTTAAAGTCCTGTTCAAGCAAGTTCAATGCATGGGTTAACTCTTCTTCACGTTCTTTGATTTTTTGTTGTTGATCAAGAACATAGGTTTGAAGTTTCGCATTGAGTTTATGCATTTTTTCTTGATGATCACGCATAAATTTAAAGCGATACTCTTCCGAATCTTTTTTATTTTTAGCGATTTCCTCATCAAGTACTTTAACATCTTTATCTCGTTCTTTACTGATTTTTTTGATGTCTTTTTTGTGTTGTTTCATACTGCGCTTATCATTTTCTTTTTCTGCGCGTTCTAAATGTTTCTTACGAACTTCTATCCGTTTATTAGCACTATCTATAACCTCAGAACGTTTGGCTTCTAACTCAGCGCTCTCGGCTTTAATCTTATCGTTAATTTCTTCGAGCTCTTCTTCATATACTGGTTTTTGTAATTCAATTTTTTTGGTAACTTTATCTGTTTCTTCTTTGATTTTGTTTTCTATTTTATCTTTAGCATCTTGGGCTTTTTCTTTTTCGTGTTCTTTCGCTTCATCATATTTTTTTTGTTCTTTTTTCAAGTCTTCATCAAACTGATGATTACGTTTTTCTCGCGACTCTTGATAATCTTCTTGTAAGGATTCAATCTTTGCTTTTAACTTAGCGATTTCTTTATCGAACTTCTCTTGTTCTTTTTCATATGCTTTTAATAATTTTTGCTTATGATTCTCCGTTGCTTTTTTCTCTTCGTTAATTTGCGCTTCAATTGTCTCTTTTGTCTCTTCAAAAACAGATTTAACTTTTTCGACATCATTAGCGTGTTTTGTTTCTGCCTCGCTTAAGTTTTTCTCTAATTGTTTTAAGGCTTTCTTGGTTTTAGCCTTAATTGCTTTGTCGCGTTCTTTTTTATCTTTCTTTGCTTCTGCGAGCGTGTCCTTATGAACCTTAATCGCTTCTTCTAAGCCTTTTTTTAAGGTTTTAAATTCTTCGTCAATCTCGTTTCTTAAAGTCTTATTCTTGTCATATATCTCTAGTTCTCGCTTTTGTAAATCATAATAATTCTTCTCTAATTGTTTTAAAAT
>JAASSV010000056.1 GCA_021767685.1 Caryophanales bacterium
GGTTACCGGTTTATCACCATCGTTGGCGAAGACGATGATGATTGTTATGACCATGCTAATACATTTAATGAGTTACTCAAGCAAGCAAACATCGCCTTTGATACGATAAGCATACCTGCTTTAGGTCACGCGTTTCCCGATAATTTTAATGCCCTATTAAGTGAGCGGTTATCGGGTAATTAATTTTATGATAAGAGACTTGGCAAGAATATAAAAATATGATACACTATTATGGCGAATACTGCTCCCGTAGCTCAGTTGGATAGAGCGCAACCCTCCGAAGGTTGAAGTCGCATGTTCGAATCATGTCGGGAGCGCCATATGAAGAGTTTTAAAAGGTGGAAATCTTTGACTCTTGACCATGAAAAAGGCAATGTTAATTGCCCTTTTTTTATGGACAATTCATCTGAAAATATGATATAATACATTGGCAAACAGGGGGGACATCATGGAAAAAAGTAACTATAAAACATTATTAATTGTGATTGGATATCTCTTTTTTTTACGACTCATCTTAATGATTACAACAGGGATGAGTATTTTTCGGTTAGGGATACTTTTTGATTTGGTATTATTAACATTTTGGATTGGCGCTGTAGGGTATTTTATTCGCTCTTTAAAGGGACAAAAAATATTTTATATCATAGTTATAGTGATAGCGACCATATTTGTTATTGGGGATAGTATTTACTATGATTATTTTGATACCATTAGTGCGGTGAAAAGTTTAGATGGTTTAAAGTGGCTTCGCGAAGGGACTACTTTAGAATATAATATTCAGGTTCCATTAGTAACATTATATGTCTTACCAGTATTTGGCGGTGTGATCTATTATATTATTAAACATGTCAGGGACAGAGATGTTTATCAACTGAAACATCTTGCTTATGTATCAATTATCTTTGTGATTCAGATCGGATTATATTTATCTTGGACCACAGGGACTTATGATGACCGTTTAGAGTATTATCAGAGTGACGCTTATTTATTTGCGAGTATGCATGATCGCGTGCTTTATAGTGAAAAATATGGATATTATCATTATCATTTGTTAGATATTACAAAATTAAACCCATCAGTCGATGAAATCGATGTTGTAGAAGAGGCAGAAACGTATTTTGAGAATAGAAATCATGATCACAATGTGTATAGTGATCAATATCAAGGGTATAATGTCATCACTATATTAGGTGAATCATTAGATACTCGCTTTATTGATCCTGTCTTAACGCCTAATTTGTATATGATGTATGCTGAAGGGTTACGGTTTGATCACTATTATACACCGGTCTTCCAACAAGGAGCCACTTGTAACAGTGAATATATGAGTCTTGTTGGACTGAGTGCGATTAATACCAATGACTGGTCGAACAATATTTGTGATACCTATAGTACAAATAGTTTTCCTTATAGTTTACCAAACCAATTAGCGTCAATTGGATATGATACATACTATTTCCATAGTGGACATGAGTGGTTTTATAACCGTGAAACGATTATTCCCCATTATGGGTTTAATACCGTTAAGTTTCAAGAAGATCTTTATGAACAAGGGTATGATGACTATAATGAGCATTTTGATTCACAAATGATTCTGTTCTTTGAAGAATACGTGTCTTATGATAATCCATTTCATGTGAACTTACTTACCTATTCTGGACATGGAGCCTATAATCAAGACGCGTTTAATATTCACCAAGATCAGTTAGATGCGGCATATCCTAATCAAACCTTTGATTCACAGGTTGAAAATTATATGTTAAAATTAATTGAGACAGATACGATGATTGGTGACCTTATGACCATGTTAGAGAATGAAGGAGAACTTGATAATACACTGTTTGTGGTCTATCCTGATCATTTTCCTTATATGATGGAAGAAGAGACGTACTACTCATATTTAGGCTTAGAAGAAGGCAGTAAAGAACTCCATCATCAAACCTTGATGATGTATGCCACAGATATGACAGGAAGAGCCTTTGATATAACAGGAAGTACAATTGACATTCCACCAACTGTTCTTAACTTAATAGATAGTTCGTTAAACTTTAATTATTTTATGGGTCATGATTTATTATCTGTAAGTGACAATTATGTATTATTTAACGATTTAAGTGTTACTGATGGAGAGAATGTGTTATATTTAGATGGGACCTATATTGGTGACCCAGATCAAAAAGCCCATTTAGAGTCTGTTTTGGCACAAAAAATTAAGTTATTTGAAATTCAGCAAGGATTATTAAACATTGACTATTTTAAGACGATAAATTAAATATTTTTCTTGCTTTTGCTTTACAAAATCAAGGCGTTATATTATAATAAATAACGCTGTAATGTTTCGGTAGCTCAGCTGGATAGAGCAACGGCCTTCTAAGCCGTCGGTCGGGGGTTCGAATCCCTCCCGGAATGCCATTTATAATTCAAATAGTTAAGCCAGTCAAGGTTTAACTATTTTTTATTTTATCCGATCGACGGTCTACAGCACCTTAGTTTGTGGTATAATATAGTTAAAGGAGATGGGGAATATGTTGATAAGAAAGTACATTAAGACAAAATTTCTATTCTTGATTTCTTTATCATTTGCTGTTATTTATTTACTGACAATATCCCGAATTAAACATTTTGGCTTAGGGTTTATTAACTTTAGTTCTACAACTATTACTTTTTGCTATGTAGGAGTTGTACTTATCGTATTATATGATTGTTTTAAAGAAACTAACACTCAAAGAGTATTGAATACTAAGACCATTGTTACAATGATAATTGGTGTTGGATTTTTCCTAAGCCATGTAGGTTCTGATTATCTAGACCCACTCAGTGGTGAATTTAATCTATATTTGTTTGAGATATTATTGTTATTACTTTTAGTTGCATCAATTACTTTAGAGGCATATTTTAATAATGTGTATGATAATTATAAGTATAGTGTTTTGTTGATTAAAGTTATCCTTGGAATTGCTTTTACAATCACCTTTGTATTGTTTATATTTCAAATCTATGAAAATTACTTGTATGGGAGGTTGTTTGAGTGAATAAAAATCTAATAATTAAGTATACAATATTCTTGTTAATCATAACTATATTTGCATCATTAATACCCATAGGTACTTTAAAACTAAGTTTCTTCTTTGATAAAAATGAAATTATGTTAAGCAGTTTATTATTTGGATATTTGGTGATTTCAATATTATTTATCGTATCTATAGTTTATATGGGTAATCTTTTAATCAAAGCTAAAACACTTTCTGATATTGTTTCTATGGCTATAGTCTTTACAATTATTCTAGTAATTTGGAAAATAATAGATAATGTTTATATTGGGTTAAGTATTTTATAGTCTCTTATCATAATGAAACCTTCTAAGCCGTGGGTCTGGGGTTCGAATCCCTCCCGGAATGCCATTTGAATACATAGGTTAGCTTATATTAGGCTAACCTTTTTTAATTACTATATAACGTGGCTAAAAATATAAAAAAACTATCCTCGAAACCATTGACGTGACTAGTGAGATGTGATATTTTATATACGAGGATAAGAAATGAAGAAAATTAGTCACGAGGTGAAAACATGTATAAACTACCATTTAATGTAGAACTTGATACGATTGAAATATTGAAACAACTCAGTAAAACCAATAACGCTATTGGTGAACTAAAGGGTGTCTTAAATCTGCTTCCTAATCCTAAATTAATTCTCAGTTTAATTCAAATTAGTGAATCCAAAGATTCTTCAGCAATAGAGAATATTATTACGACATACGATGAAATCTTTAAAGAGTTGGCAACGAAGAAATCATCAAATGGGAATCCAAAAGAGATTGTAAATTATAAACGAGCAATTGAAAAAGGAACTCAGTTGATTCGAGAAAAAGGGTTTATAAGTACAAACATTCTTGTTGAGATACAATCCATTATTGAGAATAATAAGGGAGGCATACGAAATCTACCCGGTACTTTAATCATGAATGATCGAACAAAAGAAATCGTTCATACTCCGCCACAAAACGAAGAGGAAATTCGTAAACTATTGCGTAATTTAGAAGAGTTTATAAATGGAGATACAGAACTCGATCCATTGATTAATATGGCGCTCATTCATTTTCAATTTGAGAGTATTCATCCTTTTTATGATGGGAATGGTAGAACAGGTAGAATCTTAAATGTTCTCTATTTAGTTCTAAAAAATAGAGTTCAAGAACCAATCCTATATTTGAGTCGTTATATTATACAGAACAAAGACGAGTACTACTCATTGTTACAAAAATGCAACGAAGATATTAAGAATATTGAGCTATTTGTGGTGTATATTTTAAGAGGAATCTATGAAACGTCTCAATATACGGTTAATTTAATACTTAGAATTAATAATGCGTTTGAAATTACTAAAAGAGAGATGAAAAGAAGATTACCAGACATATATCGGTTTGAGATTGTTGAACATATATTTTCCTATATGTATACAAAAAACGAATATTTCAGAAATGATATCAATATAGCCCGAGCAACTTCAACCAAGTATCTCAAGGCACTGGAGGAAGAAGGTTTTCTAGTATCAGAAAAAGTTGGAAAAGAAGTTATATATAAGAATGTTCAGTTGTTTAACATCGTGAATGAGTAATAGAAATATTTTAACCCTCAGGATTTTTTCATGCTGTAGTCTATGTAAATTACAATGAGTTTTTCGCGACGATTTACCTTCTAAGCCGTTGGTCAGGGGTTCGAATTCCTCTGGAATGCCATTTTAAAACTAAGTAGTTAAGCCATTTAAGGTTTAGCTACTTTTATTTGCCAAAGTAACTCCCAACTGAGAGATACTTTATGGTATACTAATCTAGAAGGAGTTGGTCATATGTATAACCTTAATGAGATAATTGAATATGTTCACACATTATTTAGAACAAAGGATTTAAATGAATATCAGAATGAATGTGGTATTACCTTTGATTCTAAAGAACCAGTAAAAGTTATTGCTTATTGTACTAATATAACCCCAGAGACAGTAGAGAAAGCACATGACGTAGGTGCTGATTTATTAATCACACATCATGATGCCTGGGACTTTATCTATGACATGAAAGAAACCTGTTTACATAAATTAAAGGATTACGGGATATCTCACTTTTTTTCTCACTTACCATTAGATGATGCCCCTTTTGGGACAAATAGTAGCTTGCTAAAGGTGATAGGTGCTAATGAGATTTCCAAGCATGCTGTCTATGATGGCTTCGCATGTGGTGCATTAGGTGAGTTTGATCAACCAATTCAATTTTCAGAAATGATAAATAAACTCCAATCAAAAATGAAAGAACCCGTATTGGCTTGGAAGAATCATGATAGAGCTATAAAGAAGGTATACACAGTTTGTGGTGGTGGATCAAATACTGAGTTTGTTAAAGAGGCTATTGATTTAGATGCAGATGTTTATATAACAGGGGAGAAAGTTTTATATACGTTACAATATGCGAAAGACCAAAAAATTAATCTTGTTATTGGTAGTCATACATTTACAGAAGTGTTCGGAGTAATGTCTCTTGTTGATTTAATAAAAAAACAGTTTCCTAAGGTAGACATATTTTTAATTGAAGAAGATCATATTGAAACTAATGGATTTACAAAAAAGATTCAATAACACCAAGATTAAGACTTATAAATTAAATAGTTTAGCCTTAAAGGCTTGACTATTATTATTTTCTAAAGATAGATTTTATATCGTTTTGTTTATGGTATAATATGATAGAAGGAGATGGTGTTATGAAGAAAACTCTATCACTATATCGGTTTTTGATACTGAACTTACTTTTTTCTATAGGGTTATTAATTATTAATTTTAATATAATACACACCCTGATCTCTGAAACAGCACTAAGAGGTCCGTCATTCGCATCATCTCTGGCGATGTACCAGTATGATTCTTTAATTCTAGAAACGGCATTCATTCCTATTATATTGAGTATTCTTATCATAATATATAGTCAGAAGGGTAATATGAAAAAAATACTCTCTTACCTTATTATGTATTACTGGTTGATTGTAATGTTTTTCTTTGTTCCATTATTCTTTTATGGAATATCTTATAGTATTAATGAAGATATGGGTGTTTATAGTCAATTAGGCGCTCTTGGGTACGCAATTATTGGATTAGTCTTTACAGTATATTGTCTAATTCCATTTTTGAATGCATTGATATTTTATAACACTGAACGGAAGAAGTTAAAGGAAATTACAACATTTCAATCTGATATTAGGAGTTAGGATATTAACGAAGAGTGCGAGATGAAAAATAATTAGTTAATCCAATAAAGGGTTGGCTATTTTTTAATAGTAAAGTCTTTTGAGTTATAGTATAATGTTAACGAAGGAGATGATTTGTATGACGCAAAGATTCGATATGATCTCAATTGGAGTGGTATTGTCATTATTGAGTATCATAATGTTTACAGTGGGTATAGAAAATCAGACATCATTATGGTTAATTATTATAATTGCGTTAATTACTTTTGTTGTACCGCTAGGACTATTCGTGTACTCAATCTATTTACTTGTAAAAGATAGAGTGAAGTATACTAACCAATTTATTGTTGTTAGCACGTATAATGTTATATTCATTTCTTTTATGTTCGTGATAATTATATGGATGATGTTCTAAGGAGTCAAATATAGATTCTTCTTTATTTAGAATGACATTTATAAATAAAAAAGTTAATACCTATTTTGGATTAACTTTTTCTGATTTTATAGTGCGTTTAC
>JAASSV010000057.1 GCA_021767685.1 Caryophanales bacterium
GGTCGTATGAAATCGATTCACTATATTGCGACTGTCGTTAATACATATCGACAGTTAATTGACGATATTTGTGACGATTATGATATTGATTTACCGAAGTATTTATTACAAATTAAGAAAGCTGAAAACCGCTTAACATCACATGGGTTTATGCATGGCATCACAACGATGAATGAACAGCTCTATAACATGCGAAGTGAAAATCCAACGCAAGAATTTATAGGTATTGTAAGAGAATACGACAAGACAACTAAAATGGCGCTTGTTGAACAACGGAACTATTTTAAAAATGATGATGTTGTTGAGGTCTTTTCGCCATCATTTAGTCCTCTTAAGTTTAAAGTTGAACGGATGATTGATGATGAAACAGGTGAGTCACTTGATGTAGCGCGTCATCCAAAACAGCTACTTAGGTTTAAAATACCGTTTCATGTCAACCCACTGGACATCTTACGAAAAATAAAAGAATAACTATTGCAAAATTATTTCCTTCATATATAATAGGTATGAGTTCTAGAATATTACTGAAGGAGTGAATGCACTCCTTTTGTTAAGGGTTGGTGATAGGATGAAACGTCCTGTAATTATCGCAGTAGCCGGAGGTAGTGCTTCGGGTAAAACAACAGTTGTTGAACGCATCATGGAATCGTTTAAAGATGAAAACGTCACAGTGATCAAACATGATGATTATTATAAAGATCAATCGGAGTTACCACTTGAAGAACGGTATAAAACAAATTATGACCATCCGTTTTCTTTAGACAACGACTTAATGTATAAACAAATTCTCAAACTGTTAAAAGGTGAGAAAATTGTTAAACCAACATATGATTTTGAACAACATACCCGTTCAGAAGAAACAGAAGATATTTATCCAACAAAAATTCTGATTCTTGAAGGAATTTTAATCTTAGAAGATAAACGGATACGAGATTTATCCGATATTAAGTTATATGTTGAGGCTGATGATGACTTACGATTTATTCGTCGTCTCAAACGTGATATTGAAGAACGTGGTCGGACAATGGAAAGTGTGATTACACAATATTTAAAAACAGTAAAGCCAATGCATTTTGCATTTGTGAAACCAACAAAACGGTATGCGAATGTTATCATACCGAACGACAGAACGCATGATGTGGCTGTCGATCTCATTATCACGAAAATAAAATCTATCATTTCAGATAAACCTGATGTATAATAAGTAATGGAGGTTACACTATGGAAAAAGTTAAATTAACGGAACAAGGGTTATTAGATTTACAAAACGAATTAGAACGCTTGAAGACAGTTGACAGAAAAGCCAACTTAGAAGCGTTAAAAGAAGCACGAGCACAAGGTGACTTGTCAGAGAATGCGGATTATGATGCAGCGCGTGACGAACAAGCTAGCATTGAAGCGCGGATTAAAGAAATTGAAAACATCTTAAAAAATTATGAATTAATCGATAGTTCTAAAGCAGATAAGAAAATTGTCAACATCGGTAATAGCGTGACAATTCAAATCAATGATTTAGAACCAAATGAGTATAAGTTAGTCGGAACCATTGAAGCAGACCCACTTAACAATCGTATCTCAAATGAATCACCAATCGGTAAAGCGATTATCGGTTGTAAAAAAGGTGACGAGATTGTTGTTAAAGGTGAAACTGGACGAGACATTCGTGTCAAAGTAATTGATTTTTCATAACTAAATAAGAATGTATCGTACATTCTTATTTTCATTTTTAAAGGAGGAATCTTATGATAGGAATCATTGGCGCAATGGATGAAGAGTTAACTGAACTCTTACGACATACCAAAGACTTAAACGAAACAACAATACGCAATAAAACATTTTATGAAGGAACCATTCACGATCATAAAGTTGTCTTAGCACTTGCTGGAATTGGTAAAGTTAATGCTGCTATAACAACAACCTTATTATTTGAACATTTTGACATTGACCACGTTATCAATATTGGGGTCGCAGGTGGCCAAAATGGTGTGACTCATAAAGACATTATTATTGGAACAGAAATTGTCTATCACGATGTTGATGTGACCAGATTTGATCGCTATGTTCATGGTCAAGTTCCCGGTCAAAATCCAACCTTTATCGCAGATGAGAGACTCATCAACTTAGCGAAAGAAGCTGGAGAACAAGCAGACTTACCAATACATCTAGGTAAGATTGCCTCAGGGGACCAATTTGTATACAGCAAACGTCCTTTAGAAGTAATCAATAATCAATATCCAGATATTCTTGCGATTGAAATGGAAGCAGCTTCTATCGCCCATGTATGTAGTCACTATGATGTCCCATTTTTAGTGTTACGTTCCATTTCTGATGTGATTGAAGACTACAATCAACATATTGATTTTGAAGCATTTTTAAGTGATGCAGTTAAGCGTGTCTCAGAGGTATTACTCAATGTCATCGACGCGTGTTAAAACCTTAACATGTGATGGCTTAGAGATTCCTTTTCGCTTCATTAAAAAGAACAATAAATATAGTTATTTTTATTTTAATGAACCAGGTATTATCAAGGTTCATATGGCGAAAAGAACCAGTATTAGACAAATGATACGCCATATAGAGCAGCAACAAACAACATTAAAAAAGCGATTTATTGATGCCCAACCCCTTCCGAAAGACGATTCGATTTACCGGCTTTTTGGTAAAACATATACGCGTCTTAATGGGGAAGGTGATACAGTCATTATTAATGATAACGATGGGTCTATCACGATCCCGTCTGATCACGCACTAAAACAATTTGAACAGACGCAGATGATGCGTGCCATCACACACCTTGAAGAGAAATACCAAAACAATGGTGTGATTAAGTTAAGTGATATTACTTACAACGCGTCTTATATGATTAGTCGTTATGGAAGTTGTCATAAACAAAAACGAAAAATCCACTTGAATCTACAGTTAATTCATGAGGATATGATATATTTAGAGTATGTCTTTTGTCACGAGATTTGTCACTTGAAAGTGGCCAATCATTCGAAAGCATTTTATGCATTACTACAGTCTATATTTCCTGAGTATAAACCCGTGAGAAAAGCGTTAAAGAAAATACGATTACGGTGATAGTATGTTTTTACCTGTAACACGAGAAGATATGATTGATCGAGAGATTGACCAGTTAGATTTTATATTAATTAGTGGGGATGCTTATATCGATCATCCTTCTTTTGGAATAGCGATTATTTCCCGTGTCTTAGAAGCACACGGATATACCGTGGGTATTATCGCCCAACCGGACATGAATAATGATGCCGATTTTACTCGCTTAGGAGAACCTAGACTAGGATTCTTGATCAGTGGGGGTAACATTGATTCAATGGTAAACCATTATTATGTCTCTAAAAAACGGCGTCGTAAAGATCAATATTCTCCTGGGGGAAAAATGGGATTACGTCCTGATTATGCGACAGTCAAGTACGGCATTAAAGTAAGAGAACTCTATCCTCATGCGAATATCATTATTGGGGGTATTGAAGCATCGCTCCGACGATTTGCGCATTACGACTATTGGTCGAATAGCGTTAAAAAAAGTATTTTGATTGATAGTAAGGCAGACTTATTGATTTATGGTATGAGTGAACTCAGTGTTGTTGAAGTTGCGGATGCCTTAGACAGTGGCTTAGATATTAGAGATATTATCTTTATAAAAGGAACTGTCTTTAAAGCAAAAGAAGAAGCGTATATCCCACACGATGCTATTGAACTGCCAAGTTATGATGATATATTAGCGGATAAAAAAACATATGCTAAAAGCTTCATGATGAAATATCATGAACTTGATCCGAAAACAGCGAAACCATTAGTCGAACGATACAGATATCATACGATTGTACAGAATCCACCAAATCGTCCATTAACCCAGTTTGAAATGGACAACATCTATTCCTTTGATTATATGCGCAGTGTCCATCCTATGTATGACACATTAGGGGAAGTGCCTGCGATACGTGAAGTCAAATTCTCAATCATTAGTAATAGAGGGTGTTATGGTGGGTGTAGCTTTTGTGCGCTGACCTATCATCAAGGCCGTATCATTCAATCGAGAAGTAAAGATTCGATCGTTGATGAAGCCAAAACGATTACGGCAATGCCTGATTTTAAAGGCTACATTCATGATGTGGGTGGTCCAACAGCTAACTTCTATGATAGAGCGTGTAAGCGACAA
Organism: Caryophanales bacterium; assembly: GCA_021767685.1. Classification (GTDB taxonomy): domain Bacteria; phylum Bacillota_I; class Bacilli_A; order Izemoplasmatales; family Izemoplasmataceae; genus JAIPGF01. The sequence goes on from JAASSV010000057.1 coordinate 4,184, forward strand.
GCTAAAGACTCGGTGTGTGTCGATCGTCAATGTTTAAGTGATAAACCGTGTACTGAGTTAACTGTCTCACATGAAAACTATCTTGATATCTTACGGGAGCTAAGACAACTTAAAAATATTAAAAAAGTCTTTGTGCGTAGTGGGATCAGATATGATATGGTGATGTATGATAACAACGATGATTTCTTTAAAGAACTCGTGAAACACCATGTCTCTGGCCAATTAAAAGTTGCCCCAGAACACATCAGTGACCGTGTCTTAGAGAAAATGAATAAACCAAAACGTGAGTTATATGATCGATTTGTGAAACGATTTTATGAGTATAACGATGACTTTAATAAAAACCAGTTCTTAGTGCCTTATCTCATGAGTAGTCATCCCGGAAGTACATTAGATGATGCGATTGAACTTGCGTGTTATGTGCGTGACTTAGGCTATTACCCTGAACAAGTTCAAGACTTTTATCCAACGCCTGGGACACTGTCGACATGTATGTATTACACAGAACTTGATCCGAGAACAATGGAATCAATTTATGTACCAAAAACCAAAAAGGATAAAGCAATGCAGCGAGCATTGATTCAATATCGAAATCCCAAAAACTATCATTTGGTAAAAGAAGCCTTAATAAAAGCCGGACGACAAGACTTAATTGGCTTTGATAAACACTGTCTAATTCGTCCACATTAAGAGGAGGACATATGATTCATTTACTACTAAAAACAAAACAGTTTATCCCTGATGATTTTCAACCATCAGTGTTTGATATCGACTTTCAATATTGGTATGATCAAGGGAAACGTTTAATCATTTCAGATTTAGACAATACCTTAATCTCATATGAAGAAGAAGGACCAACACAATCTGTTCTTGGGTTATTTGAACATTTAGAAGACATGGGATTTGAAGTTGTCATTATGTCAAATAACGTTCCAAAACGGATGGAACTCTTCATCAGTGGACTGGAAATTAAAGGGGTTGCGAATGCGAGAAAACCGCTAACCCGCAACATTAAAAAAGAACTAGTCAATCACGAACTTGATGAAGTCTTGTTAATTGGAGATCAGTTAATGACTGATGTTTGGGCGGCTAAACGACTTGGGACAAGCGTTGTCTTAGTCAATCCAATCAAGCGTAAAACAGAAAAATGGTATACCCGACTAAACAGAAAAATAGAAGTTAAAATGTTACAAAAGATCAAACGTAAGTTTCCTAAAAAATATGACGAACTCAATTTAAATGAGAGGCGATAACATGGAGTACAAATGTATTGGTTGTGGAAGCACCTTACAAAGTGACGATCAACATAAACCTGGCTTTGTGCCAAAACATAAACTAGAAGCGCTAGTTGACAATCCAGATGAAGAAGTTGTCTGTAAACGATGTTTTAAGTTGATGCATTATAATGAGGTCATCCCAACATCGATCAACGAAGATACCTTTTTTCATATGTTAAGTGATATTCCAAAACACAATGCGTTAATTGTCCATTTGGTTGATATGTTTGATATTGAAGGAACAATCATTCCTCAAATTAAACGATTGACCAATCATAATGAGTTAGTGGTTGTTGGGAACAAAATTGACTTGCTTCCGAAAAGTGTTAGATACAATAAATTGATTCATAATCTCAAACGAATCTGTGGTGAGAATGAGTTAAAGCCAACCGATGTTAAAGTGATTAGCGCGTTAAAAAATTATGAACTTGACGATGTCTTATCAGACATTTTAGAGTTAGCTGGTCAACGTGACATCTACATTGTTGGTATGACAAATGTTGGGAAATCAACATTTATCAATCATATATTAAGAAGTGCGAATACCGTTGATAAAGATGTGATTACCGTTAGTCATCATCCGGGGACGACATTAGATTTTATTCATATTCCAATTGGCGATAATGAGCTAATCGATACCCCTGGTTTAATGAATAACTATAGTGCCTTGACAACGTTATCACCGAAATCACGTTCGATTGTTAATCCAAAAAAAGAAATTAAGCCAAAAACATATCAGTTACATAGTGGACAAACGCTCTTTCTAGGTGGGATTGCTCGGCTTGAATTTTCTAGTCAAAGTGATCTTAATATCACCGTCTATGTGTCGAATGAGTTAACCATTCATCGCCGTAAGACAGAAGATAATGACGCCTTTGAAGAGATGCATCGTTATACGTTATTAACCCCACCAGTTTCTGAATCAGAAGATGCCCCGAAAAAAACCTACACCCTAACAACACCAGCTTATAAAAGTGATATTGTTATCCCAGGACTTGGATTTGTAACATTATCAGAAAAAGCAACAGTCAAAGTTAACACTTTTAAACACGTAACACCATATGTGAGAAAGGCGTTGATTTAATGATTGAGCAAATAAAAGAAGATTTAAAACGGAGTTATCGTAAACACGGTAAAACACATCGGCTAGATCATGTTTATGGGGTAATTGAAACGGCACGTCATTATGCGAAACAGTTCAATGTTGATGAACGCAAAATTACGATTGCTGGGTTATTACATGACGCCACAAAATACCTAACTAAAGACGA
>JAASSV010000058.1 GCA_021767685.1 Caryophanales bacterium
ATCGCAAAAGTGACAGATAATTATGGCGAAACATTTATGCTAACTACAGATGCTGCTACTTATGAGTTTGAATTCTTATATACTGGTGACGATGTAACTGCAGAACGAATTGTATTCATGTTAGGTGCTACACCTGAATTTGCTGCTGGTGTCGTAACTATTGATGATATCACTTTAGTTCCTGCTATTAACACTGATTTATTAACATTCGTTGATTCAGCTCAAGTAGTAGATCCTACGTTTGATACAACGACTGAAATTGTTGCTGAAGTTCAAGACGACAGCAATGCTGACATTACTGCAGAAGATATCTGGTATCAATATACAGCTGGATGGGATGGAGCTGCTGCTACATTTACTGTAACTGATGGAGCTGCTGTTGCTGACATTACTGCTGCTGGTAACAATGACTGGGGTATTATGTTAAAGCAAAAAGGTGTAGATTTAGTTAAGAACACTGTATACCGCTTAAGCTTTACAGCTAGTGCAACAGTTGAACGTGATATCATCGCAAAAGTGACAGATAATTATGGCGAAACATTTATGCTAACTACAGAAGCTACTACTTATGAGTTTGAATTCTTATATACTGGTGATGATGTAACTGCAGAACGTATTGTATTCATGTTAGGTGCTACACCTGAATTTGCTGCTGGTGTTGTAACTATAGATGATGTAATGCTTTACGAAGAAGAAGTACCTGCAGAATAATAATTTATATTACAGAGTAATAATTTACATTGAGGGTGTTAAATCACTTTAGCACCCTCCTCCTCTTAAGGAGGGTATTATGCAACCAATAAGAGGCGTTAATCTAGGTGGTTGGCTTTTGTCTTAGAACGATGGATGACACCGGAACTGTATAATGGTTATGATGCTTTAGATGAATACCATTTATTAGAAGCACTTGGTGACGATCGTCATGATGTGATTAAACACCATCGTGATACGTTTATTACTGAATCTGACTTTAAATGGATATCTGAACAAGGAATTGATACTGTAAGATTACCGGTAGGCCATTGGCTATTTGATGCAAGCGAACCCTATATCGAAGCAAAATCATATGTTGATCAAGCATTTGCTTGGTGCGACAAATATCAGTTAAGCATGGTATTAGATATTCATGCTGCGCCAGGGTGTCAAAATGGATTTGACAATGGTGGATTAAGTGGTATTTGTGAATGGCATAAAAAGCCTAAGTATATTGATCAGACATTACATTTCTTAAAACGCTTATGTCGGGTGTATAAAGATATGCCAGCATTAAGCGGTATAGAAGTTCTTAATGAACCAAGATGGGATATTCCTATCGAAATAGTTCAAGATTTCTATAAAAAAAGTTATACTATTATTAGAGATATTGTTCCACGCAAAATTGACATCATATTCCATGATGCCTTTCGTCTCAATGCGTGGGAATCATTCTTTAAGCAATCAGACTTTAACAATGTCTATTTGGATACGCACATGTATCAAGTGTTTTCACACAATGATAAACAGCGTAAGCCGTATGAAGTCATTGAAAAAGTAGCAATAAAACGACATCACGAATTACAGAAAGTGTTACCCTATGTCAACGTGATCGTAGGTGAATGGTCATTAGGTATTCACTCTAATGCTTTATCAAATGTGCCGAATCCGATCGCACAAGATGCCTTATATCGCGCTGTAGGGAACAGTTTACTATTAACCTTTGAACAGACCTCTGGATGGTTTTTCTGGAGTTATAAGCTTAGCCCGGAAAGTACACTTAAACATCCTGGATGGTCGTTTAAAGATGTCATTAATAAACAATATTTAAAACTAAAATGAGGTGAAACAATGAAAAAATTATTATCCTTTGCATTAGTGGGATTAATGGTTTTTGCACTCGCAGCATGTGGTGATGATGGTGGAGATACTGGCGGAGGCCAAAACAACATTGTCTTAACGTATGCCGATTGGGGAGACCAAGAATTAAACCAAGTAATGATTGATGCATTTATGGAAGAATATCCAAACATTACCGTAAAATTACGTGAAGATATCACAGGTGCTGGTGCAGAATTTACAGGAAACTTATTAAATGCACAAGCAGCTGGTGTATTACCAGACGTATTTGCGATTGATAATGTCCCTACAGGGATTTCAAACGGATTAGGACTTGACATTAGTGAATATTTTGATGCGGATCCTGATACCCAATTAATCTATCCTAACATTCGTGAAACTGGAGTATATGGTGATCAACGTTTAGCGCTCCCAACATTCCAGTTCATTAAAGGTATTTATTTAAATATTACATTGTTTGATTACTATGGACTTGATCTTCCAGAGAAAGATTGGACATATGAAGAGTTTATCCAAACGGCAAAAGATTTACGTGCTGCAGGACAAAATGACTATGTCTATGGAATCGATCCATGGTTTGGACAATTAGACTTTGAAAGCATGTTCCCAATGCAAGACCATGAAGATGTTGGATACAACACATGGGATGGAGAACAATTTAATTTTAATACTAATATGTGGATTGATGCATACAATACTAAAATTGATTTAATGGCGCAAGATGTTGTTGCGGCATATAGTGAAGCTGACTTAAATGCCATTGGTGGTGCCGATGTATGGCCATGGTTTGAAGGTTATGTCGGAATGAAAATTGATGGATCATGGAACATGTGGATGATTGAAGACATGTTTGATGAAAACGGTCAAGAAGTTGGATTCTGGCCTTATCCAGGTGGAGACGCAGGACAGTTCCCACCTACAATTTTAGACTTTGCAATGGTATCATCACAAACTGAAAATCCAGAAGAAGCGTATCTATTAGCAAAATGGATGACATTTGGTAAAGAGGGATGGTTAAGCCGTTTAGACGCTATGGAACAGCGCGGAGACACGTATTTAGATCGTTATCCAATCGCAGATTATCCAGAAGTATGGACTGCGGCTAGCGACTATACAATCTTCATTGAAGGATTACAAGATAGTATTGATAACTTAGACAATGCAAAACCTGATGTGGATAAGTGGTTACCTGGCTATAAGAGTTTCTGGGAATGGGTAGGTAACGAAGAAAATGACTATTGGACACAAATTGATGAAGGTACTGTATCACCAGAAACCTTTGCCCCTATTTGGGAAGAAAAAATTAATGAAATGGTCCAAGCAGCATTGAACGAAATTGGTGAGTAATTTTTAGTAATTGGCTTGGTGAACTCTCACCAGGCCAATTCCTATGTAGGAGTTGAGAAATATGAAAGCATTACTGAAAAATAGATTATGGGTTAAACGAATCATACTTGTGTTAATTCTTGGGGCGATATCTTTATGGATTATTACTAGTTCATCGATAAATGTATCGTACAAGGCAATTGATCCTGGACAAGTTGAAGATGGGGGATATAATGATGGGTTATATCACCTTGTTAAAGATTCGTATGCTCAAGTACCAGAAGGAACATCTGTCACCGTTAGCCCAGATGATATGACTATCCAAGCAGTGGATGGAAGTGCAGAAGGCTATCCTGGCAGTATTTTACGTATGGGAGAAACAGAAACGATTGAGTTTACGGTTGATGTCCCAGCGAGTGGTGGATATGAACTATTCATCACACAAAAGGATATCAGTGATAACATTTTACCGAATGAAATGAGAGTTCGTGTTAACGGGGAAATGTTATATGATGAGATGGCAGTTATTGAGTTGCCAACTTACTGGCAGTTTGAGACAGAAGAGTTTAATACCGATCGGTATGGAAACGAAATTTTACCCAACTCAGACAAAACAAATGAGTGGATCACATCACCGTTATATGATCAAACAGCACTGAACGCAGATCCATTATTGTTTAATTTAGATGCCGGTGAAAATACGATTTTACTTGAAGTATTAAGTGGGGAACTTTACTTAGGTGATGTTACATTTAAAGCACCTAACAGTTTACCAACATATGAGGATTATCGTGCTGAATTTACGGCAGAAAGTGCAAGTGATATGCTTGTGATTCCGGCTGAATCACTGCATAAAAAAAGTAACCCGTCAACTCGCTTAGATAGTGATCGCGACCCATCAGCGACTGCTTACGATACCAAATACCTTCGCCTCAACACCTTAGCTGGCGATAGTTTTCGTAGTGGAAACGATGAGGTTGTTTATGAAGTTGAAGTCACAGAAGCAGGGATGTACAATCTTGGCTTTAAATACCGACAAGACTATCTAATGCAGATGCCAGTTTTTAGAGAAATCCGGATTGATGGAGAAGTGCCATTTAAAGAAGTTGCACAATATCCATTCATGTACACAGATGATTATCAAAACCTGATTTTAAATGATGGCGAAGAAAACTTTGAATTTTATCTAGATGAAGGAACGCATACCATTACCATGCGTGTTGTCTTGGAACCATATCGTAATAGTTACTATAACATCATTGGGATTATGGATGAAATTACAGACTTAAGTTTAGAAATTAAAAAACTAACAGGAAATACGGCTGACCGCTTCCGGACATGGGAACTAGTAGATTATATTCCGGATATCGAAGACCGTTTTGACCGTTGGATTGCTGATTTAGAAGAAATTGAGACTGTGTTAAAAACCTATTCACATCAAGACACACCAGGTGAAATCACCAACCTACGCCTAGCAATCGATCAGTTAAAAGAACTCCGTAGTGACGTTGATGAAATCCCATTAAAGATGATTATGTTAGCTGATGGATCAAGTTCAACCTCGCAGTTACTTGGTACCGTTGTGCAACACTTCTTACAAAATGGAATGGACATTGAAAAGATGGTCTTTACGGGTACTGGCGACATGCCACGCGTACGGGCGAATTTCTTCACACGTATGTTTGAAAGCACCCAACGTTTTATCTTATCATTTACACAAAATGATTATGCCGTTGGTGATGTTGAAGAAGGAACAATCGAAGTATGGGTTAATCACCCACGTCAGTATATTGAAATCATGCAAGGCATGATTGACAATGAATTTACCAATGAAACAGGCATTGATGTTAAATTGAGTTTAATGCCAGATGAAAATAAATTAATCCTCGCCAATGCCGCAGGAACAGCCCCTGATGTTGCGCTTGGTGTTAACCACTGGTTGCCTTATGAATTTGCAATCCGTGGCGCAAGTTTAGATTTAAGAACGTTTGATGGTTATGAAGAAACCGTCAGTCACTTCGCTGAAGGGGCAATGATTCCTTATGCCTTTGAAGAAGGAATGTGGGGGATCCCTGAAACACAGAACTTCTGGGTTACCTTCTACCGTGAAGACATTCTAGAAGCCGTTGACGTTCCTGTCCCAGATACGTGGGATGATGTCACAGAAATCTTACCAGAATTACAACGTTATGGGATGAATTATTATGAACCATTATCATTCTTTAAAGGATTCAAACCATTTGTCGCAACAATGCCTTTTATTTATCAGTTTGATGGGACTCTTTATGCTGAAGATGGTATGTCTACAGTCATCAACTCTGAAGAAACGTTAGAAGGTATTGAACTCATGACAGATTTATTTACTGTTTACAATTTACCAAAAGAAGTACCGAACTTTTACAATCACTTTAGATATGGGACATATCCTGTTGGGATTAGTGACTTATCGACATACTTACAATTGACCATTGCTGCACCTGAAATTGCTGGTAAATGGGATATTGCGCTACATCCCGGTGTAGAAAAAGAAGATGGAACTGTTGAGCGTTGGGCGGCAAGTGGCGCACAAGCATCAATGATTCTTTCTGATACAGAATACAAAGATGAATCGTGGGAGTTCTTAAAATGGTGGATGAGTACCGATGTTCAAACCAACTTTGCCTTACGGTTACAAACCACGTTTGGAACCGAGTACTTATGGAATACTGCGAACTTAGAAGCCTTTGCGAATCTACCGATTCCTGCTAAACATAAAGATGTCATCTTAGAACAATGGGAATATGCTTTAGAAGCATCACGGATTCCAGGTGCATACATGGTTGAACGTGAGTTATCTAACGCATGGAATAAAATTGTCTTTGATGATGCCAACCCGCGGATCACATTAGATGAGGCGGTAAAAACATCAAATCGAGAAATACTATATAAAATGGAAGAGTTTGACTACGTTGAAAACGGAGAAATTATTCGTGAGTACCGTGTGCCGACTATCCAAAATATCGAATACTGGCTAAAAGGACGTGATGAGAATGAATAACGTGTTAGCCAATTTAAGAAAGATAGGGGATATCATTGCTTACCCCTTTCGCAAGGTAAAAGATGGGATTGATTGGGCCGTTAAACGTGTCAATCATCCGGCATGGTTTATTACGCCTTACGTAATTTTGTTTGTCACTTTTATCATTATCCCAGTTATTATTGCGATTGGATTATCGTTTACCTATTTTAATACAATTGAAACCCCATCATGGATTGGGTTAAAGAACTATATTGATTTACTCACACGTGATGAAATTTTCATGCAGTATGTCCTACCAAACACCATTAAATATGCCTTTATTGTTGGTCCTGTAGGATACTTTATGAGTTTCTTACTGGCATGGATGTTATCACAAATCTCACATCGTCCACGGACCATTTTGGCAATTGTC
>JAASSV010000059.1 GCA_021767685.1 Caryophanales bacterium
GAGGTGATTAGTATGGAGTATATTCAAATTAATAAGTTTATTACACGCTCGATTTATAAGCAAATCGCGAGTTCTATTTCTGATGCGATTGAGCGAGGAGAGCTAAAGTACAATGACAAATTACCAACAGAAAAGGAAATTTGTCAAGCTTTTTCAATTAGTCAAACAGCAGTTAAAATGGCATACAATACATTAATTGAAGAAGGTAAAATAAAACGTATTAAGGGTAAAGGAACCTACGTTACTAATCGTAGTAAGTATCATATTCCATTACATAATCACTATGAAATTGATGTGCTTGAAGGAAAAGTTGTTGAGAAATATACCCAAAACATTGTCATGTTTGATCGCAAGACTAAAGATTATAGTGTTCATCGCGAGCTCAACTTAAAGAAAAATGAAACAGCCTATCATATTTCTCGCGTAATCATGTCGGATCAAAATCCAGTATTGTTTCAAGAGATATATTTTCCGCAAAAAGCATTTAAAGGATTCGAAAAGAAATATCAGTCATTTGATAATTTATTTACCTTTATTGAACAGACATATAAGTATAAAATTAAACACTTACACAGTACCTTTAGCGCCATCAATGCATCACCATCTGAAGCGCTTATGTTACAAATAGAACCAGATGCCGCTATTACCTATGTGAGAACGAAAATTATTGATGAATCAGGTAAAATAATTGGATATATCAGCAATTATTTCCCTGGGGCATTTACGGAATTTGAGGTGATTGTTCATGCAATCTAATCTACTAGATTTAATCACTATCGATCGGCGTTCACGGGTGCCATTTGAGTTACAGATTAAAGATAGGATTAAAGCCGTAATTTTAGATCAAACAATTTACTATAAAACACCATTACCCTCTCCAGAGGTATTGGCAGATAAATTAGACATCTCTATACAAAAAGTCGAGAAAGCCTATAAACAATTAATTGATGAACGCTTTATTAAAAAGAACAATACCGGTGAATTTCGGGTATCATACTTTGAATTAACGAACTACTTCTTTGATCGTAATACGGCAGTATATGATGCCATTAAAGCACTTGGCTTGTCACCATCAATTGACTGTATTGAGAAAAAAGTAGTGACTCTAAGCAAAGAGAAAATAGACTCCATTGGATTTGATTCTAGTCAATCGAATAAGTATTTTTACATAAATCGGTTGTATCTTGGGGATAACCAACCAATTATGCTCTTAGAAAACTACTTACCATTATATATCTTTAATGATATTGAAAATAAGTTTGTTGGGGACGAACCCTTAGATGCGTATATTAAAGAACATTATAATATCAAAGCACAAATATCAAAACGGCAGATAATGTCTGTGAACCTTGATAAAAAGAATGCCAAAATATTAAAAGAACGCCCAAATGCGGCGAGCATTCGATCAACCAATAAAGTTTATGATCACTTAGAACGATTAATCGATTTTGGGTGTAGTCATACCATTAGTAGTTATTATTTTCAAACATTAGTAAAAAAAGATGATATGAAGCGATCGTATCCAGATTTTTTTGAGGACAACTAAGTAGGCGAATATTTGTTTAATATCATACTCGCAGAGATGGTTTAAAGGTCTTCTTAGTTTACATTGTCGCTTGTATAGGTTATAATTTAAACGTAAGAAAAAATATTAGGAGGAAAGATTTATGGGACTTGTATCTGCTAAAGATATGTTAGAAACAGCACGGAAAGAAGGATATGCAGTTGGCCAATTTAATATTAACAATTTAGAATGGACAAAAGCTATTTTAACCGCAGCACAAGAAGCAAACTCACCAGTTATTCTTGGTGTATCTGAAGGTGCAGCGCGCTATATGACAGGATTCGATACAGTGGTTGGTATGGTTGAAGGAATGTTAAAGAACTTAGACATTACTGTACCCGTTGCCTTACATCTTGATCACGGATCATTTGAAGGTGCAAAAGCATGTATTGAAGCAGGATTCAGTAGCGTTATGTTTGATGGGTCACATTACCCAATTGATGAAAACATTGAAAAGACTAAGGAAATCGTTAAGTACGCAAATGAACGCGGAATCAGTGTAGAAGCTGAAGTTGGAGCCATCGGTGGAGAAGAAGATGGTGTTGTTGGTACAGGTGAAGTTGCTGATCCACAAGAATGTAAGCAAATTGCTGATTTAGGTGTTACTATGTTAGCAGCTGGAATTGGGAACATTCACGGTAAGTATCCAGATAACTGGCAAGGATTAAGTTTTGATGTCTTAAAAGAAATCCAAGATATTACTGGACAAATGCCATTAGTATTACATGGTGGAAGTGGTATACCAACAGATATGATTAAAGAAGCTATCTCATTAGGTGTATCAAAAATTAATGTTAATACAGAGTTACAATTAGTGTTTGCTGAAGCAACACGTAAGTATATTGAAGAAGGTAAAGATAAAGTAGGTAAAGGGTTTGATCCACGTAAAATCTTGAAACCTGGTTATGAAAGAATCATTGCTGGTGTTAAAGAGAAAATGGATATATTCGGATCAACGAATAAAGCTTAAATGTTTGAATGGATTTACCAAAACCCTGTATTAGCTGCATTACTCGGTACGCTGTTTACGTATTTTGTAACAGCACTTGGAGCAGCACTAGTTTTTCTATTTAAAAATGTGTCACAAAAGGTATTTAATGCGATGTTAGGATTCAGTGCAGGTGTTATGATTGCTGCTTCTTTTTGGAGTTTGTTAAATCCCGGTATTCAATTAGCTGAGGAGTTGAATCAAATACCTTGGCTACAAGCAACACTTGGATTTTTATCTGGAGGATTATTCTTACTCTTGGTGGATCGTTACTTACCGCATATGCATATTATGTCGTCACACAAAGAAGGTTTGCCTTCAAAATGGCAACGCAGTATATTGCTCGTTTTAGCCATTACTTTACATAATATTCCTGAAGGGTTAGCTGTTGGAGTTGCATTTGGTTATGCAACAACAATTGCTGGTGGAAGTGCCGCAGCATCGGCTGCTATTGGCGGTGCGATTGCATTAGCACTTGGTATAGGATTACAAAATTTCCCTGAAGGTGCTGCAGTGAGTATCCCATTAAGACGTGAAGGAATGTCTCGACGCAAAGCATTTTTAATCGGACAGTTTAGTGGAATGGTTGAACCTATTGCTGGTGTCCTTGGCGCATTGTTGGCTATCACAATGCGACAAATATTACCATTCTCATTGAGTTTCGCTGCTGGAGCGATGATATATGTTGTCATCGAAGAGTTAATTCCAGAAAGTCAGATGCTCAAAAATACCAAAATAGCAACCATTGGTGCTATGATAGGGTTTGCTGTTATGATGACATTGGATGTTGCCCTTGGATAGTAAAACATTGATTTATCGTGATTATGCGTCTTGGAAATTAGAAAATCACGATATCTTAAAACAGTTTCAAGATAATGATAGCCTAATATATGAACGCCTTGAACCTGTTTATGCCGTTGTAGAACACATTTATGACAGTGTTTGTTCAGAAGATAATCTTGATGAGGATTTAGAACATATTTTTGAAATTGGATTCAATTACTTAAATCGTCGATTTAATGTTATTAGAATCTACTATGAGACATTGTTTAATTCTAATTGTGAAGACTTTAATGAGTATACAGAGATGGTATACTATCTCATCTACTTAGCCGACTTAAAAGAAGATTTAGAATCTCATGGATATGATCCAGATATGGAAGAACTTGATTATCTGGAAACAACTATTGAGAATATGATCATGGAACGTAGAAGAGACTTCTTATACATAAAAGATTTATTAAACAATAAGCTTCAGCTTGTGTTTGATAAGATTGATTATGAGTATGTTAATATCATTGATATTTATGTTGAAATTGCTGAGAATCTCGGAATTTTCTTATACGAAGATGATGAAGTTATTCTTGGTGAAGATGTATAAATTTTGAAAACCGTTACACTGCATATTAGTTGCTGTAACGGTTTTTCTATTATATATTATAATGTCGTAAGAAAATATAATTAATAGGAATTTATGGTGATATAAATGGGAATGATTAGTGACATTAGGACATTAAAAAGAAAAGACCCAGCGGCAAGACATACATTAGAGATTCTACTTTCTCATTCAGGTTTGCATGCCGTCTGGCTTTATCGTATAGCGCATTTCTTATGGGTAATTAAATTAAAACTCATTGCGAGAATCTTAAGTAATATTACACGAATGATAACAGGAGTTGAAATCCATCCTGCAGCAAAGATTGGTAAGAACTTTATTATCGATCATGGAAGTGGGGTTGTCATTGGTGAAACAACTGTAATTGGCTCTAATGTTTTGATTTATCATCAAGTGACGCTTGGTGGTACAGGGAATGATTCAGAACATAAACGCCATCCATCTATCTGTGATGATGTAATGATCGCGGCAGGTGCTAAAATACTGGGTAATATACGAGTCGGTATGGGCGCGAAAGTAGGCGCTAACTCAGTGGTGTTAAAGGATGTCCCACCGTATTCAACAGCGGTTGGTATGCCAGCCCGCATCATTCAAGGCGAAAAATTAACCGATGAAGAATGCAGTTTAGCGAAAAAAACGAAGTAATTTAATAAATAAAAAGAATGATTTCCATTGCTGGAATCATTCTTTTTTTATGGGTGTTAATTAATTACGATTCATCATCTTGATCAAAGAGTTTTGTCGATAAGTACCGTTCTGCATTACTTGCTGATACAGTAAGTACAATTGCGTCACTAGGTAATGAATTAGCTAATTGGATGGCACCATAAATATTTGCACCACTAGAGATACCAACAAAGAGTCCGTGATCTTTTGCTAATGAACGCGCGGTTTCAAATGAAACATCATCATTAACTGTCATGACATCATCAATGACGCTTCTATCTAAGATATTAGGGACAAATCCTGCCCCAATACCCTGAATGGTATGTTTTCCAGGATCCTCTCCACTAATGACAGCACTCGTTTCTGGTTCCATTGCGATGATCTTAATATCTTTATTATATTGTTTCAATGCTCGACCGACACCAGTAATCGTTCCACCAGTACCAACGCCTGCGATGAAATGGGTGATTTTTGGCAAGTCATTAATAATCTCTTGTGCTGTATTGTTTTCATGAGCTAGAGGATTATTCTCATTGTCAAATTGCATAGGCATAAAGTAACCGTGTTCTTCAACTAGTTCTTCAGCTACGCGAATAGATTCTTTCATTCCCTTGTCTGCGGGAGTTAGAATTAATTTAGCACCATATCCTCGTAAAATTTTTCGGCGTTCAATACTTAAACTATCTGGCATAGTTAAGATTGCTTTATACCCTTTAGCTGCGGCAACCATTGCTAAACCAATTCCCGTGTTTCCACTCGTTGGTTCAACGATAGTATCACCTGGGTTGAGTTTACCTTCTTTTTCTGCCGCCTCTATCATGTTGATGGCAATTCGATCTTTAACGCTACCTCCTGGATTAAACCATTCTAGTTTCACGTAAAGCTTTGCGGCATTTTCGTTAGTTAATTGACTAATATTAATAATTGGGGTGTTCCCAATTGTTTCGTAAATTGAATTATATATCATATAATTTCCTCCATTTATTCTCCGTATCTATCTCATATTATAGTAAATAACTTTAGTGACATAAAGTGATATGGTAATAAAAAAAGAATGGCTACAAAGCCATTCTTATCAGGTTTATTCAGGTTGCCTAGGTTTCATGTGGGGGAAGAGTAAGACGTCACGAATTGAGTCTTGTCCTGTAAGTAACATCACAAATCGATCAATTCCGATACCGAGTCCACCAGCAGGTGGCATACCATATTCTAACGCTTCGATATAGTCGACATCCATCTCAGTTGCTTCATCATTACCTAGTTCTTTTTCTTTTAATTGTTCTAAGAAACGTTCTTTCTGATCGATAGGATCATTTAGTTCGCTAAATGCATTAGCGTATTCGCGTCCGTCAATGAATAACTCGAAACGATCAGTAAAACGTGGGTCTTGTTTATTTTTCTTGGCAAGGGGACTGATTTCAATTGGATGTCCATACACAAAGGTTGGCTGAACAATTGATTCTTCACAATATTCTTCAAAAAGTAAGTTTAGGATATGACCTGTTCCTGTAAAGTGATCAGGCACTTCTAATCCTTTATCTAATGCGAATTCTTTCGCTTTAGCAAAGGTCATGTCTTTATCCCAAAAATCAATACCAACGGTATCTCTAACGGCATCTGCCATATGGAGTTTATCCCACTCATCTGTTAAGTGAATTTCTTTGCCATTATACTCAACAGTATCTTTTCCTAAGCGTTTTGCGATTGTTGAGAATAAGTATTCAGTTAACTCCATCATTGTATCTACATCGCCATATGCTTGATACAGCTCTAACATTGTAAACTCTGGATTGTGTTTGATGCTCATTCCTTCATTACGGAACGTACGTCCAATTTCATACACTCCATCAAATCCACCAACAATTAGGCGTTTTAAGTATAACTCAGGGGCAATTCGTAAATAAAACGGCATA
>JAASSV010000060.1 GCA_021767685.1 Caryophanales bacterium
ACCTCAATTGTTATGGCATCAAAAGTATCTAATTGTTTTTTTGCAAGAATGATTTTTTCCATTTCAGCTGGGGCCATGTGTTTTCGTTTGATACGACGTATTTCTTCATTGTCTCCCTTAATGACAAGCTCTTTGTCATGGTATTCACCAGTTACCCGTAAGAATAACTCAATGGTAGGGCCTAAAGACTCATAGTGAATCGATTGGGGAACAATATAAGATACGCCATCATTTGGTTTTAGTACGGTTGTTTTGTGTGAACGATCATCTTTTTTATTGAGATATTTTACAACATTCTGTCCGGCCCGTTTACTTTCTGCGGTTACGAAATCTACAAGATCATGAACATGCAAGGCATTACCACAAGCAAATATGCCTTCAACAGATGTTTGATACGATTCATCAACTACGGGTCCTTTAGTTTTGGGATCTAGTTTAATTCCAGCCCGTTCACTTAGATTATTTTCAGGGATTAAACCAATAGATAATAATAAGGTATCAACTTCAAATTCTTTTTCTGTACCCGGGATGACTTCAAAATTATCAACTTCACTAATGACAATTTTCTCTAAATCAGGATCACCAATAACATTCGTGACAGTATGACTTAGATATAGGGGGATATCATAGTCTTCAAGACACTGTACAATATTGCGTTTTAGGCCACTTGAATAAGGCATGATTTCTGCGACACCAAGAACCTCGGCACCTTCAAGTGTCATTCTTCTTGCCATGATTAGTCCGATATCACCACTACCGAGAATAAAGACTTTCTTACCGACTAAGTAACCATCAATATTTAAGTATTTTTGAGCGGTACCAGCAGTTAGTACACCTGATGGTCTATCGCCAGGAATACTAATTGCGCCACGGTTTCTCTCGTAACATCCCATGGTTAAAACAATAGATTTTGCCTGAACGGTAACAAACCCTTCGTCTACATTGACATAATCTAGTCTTTTATCAGGGTGTATTGTTGTTACAACAGTTTCAAGTTTGACATCGATTCCAAGTTCCATAAATCGATTCCTAAACCGCTCTGCGTATTCTGGTCCAGTGAGTTCTTCTTTAAAGACTTTAAGACCAAAGCCATTATGAATACACTGTAATAGGATTCCCCCGAGTTCATGAGCGCGTTCAATTAGTAGTATATTTTTTATCCCTTGTTCATATATTTCAATTGCCGCAGCGAGTCCAGCAGACCCGCCACCAACAATAACAACATCGTATTCTTTCATAAGTATTAGTCTCCTTTTGTACGAGATTTTAGGATATGTGATCCGGTTTTTCTATAATTAACATCTGTATAGTCAATGTCTAGTTGTTCAGCGAGGATACGGATAACCTCAGTTTGACAGAATCCACCTTGGCATCGACCTGCGCCTGCGCGAACTCTGTTTTTGACACCAACAATACTTCTAGCACCGCAGTTTCGATTAATGGCATCAACAATCTCTCCCTCAGTAACTGTCTCACATCGACAAATTATGCGTCCAAATCGTTTGTCTTTAGCAACAAGTTCGTTACGTTCTTCTTGAGACATTTCATCAAGGCGAGGAACCTTTTTTCGATAAGGATTGAAGTCAGGATTCGATGTTAGTGTGACATGCTTACTGATTAAATTATTGGTAACATGTTCAGCAATAGCTGGTGCGGCAGTTAATCCTGGGGATTCAATTCCTGCAATGTTGATAAAGCCACTATCTTTGACATCATCAATAACGAAGTCATGAGTACTAGAAGAAGCTCTACCTCCAGCAAAACTACGAATGACTTTATCATATGGAATGTTCTTAACACTATTTTTAGCATGGGCTTTGATATACTCGAGTCCACTAGGCGTTGTTTTTGACATATCTTTAATCGGTACTTCTTCACTTGTTGGTCCTAATAATACGTTGCCGTGATATTGTGGTGTGATGATTACACCTTTTCCTTTATCTGTTGGCACTGGGTAAATAACACTATTTATTTCATAGACATCACGGTCTAGGACATAGTATTCACCCCGGCGTACATTAATTTCAAAGTCAGCAGGGACAAACATGTTTTGTACTTGATCGGCATAAACACCAGTCGCGTTAACAACTACACGAGTATGAAATTCTCCTTGTGTTGTTTCTAAGGTGAAGTGGGTATCTTTTGTAATACCAGTCACTTTTGTTTCCAAAAACAATTCAACACCATTATCCATCGCATTCTCCATGTTCGCAATGGCAGCTTCCCATGGAAAGGTCACGGCTGTTGTTGGAACGTGTAACGCAGATATCACATGGTCAGATATGTTGGGTTCCATTTTGAGGATTTCTTCACGTGTAAGGATTGCGATTTCATCTTCACTGAGTCTATTCGTTAATCCTCTTTGATACAGCTCATTGATAGTTTTCTCTTCTTCCTTGGATGTTGCGACGACCATACCGCCACATGGCATATAAGGAATATCAAGCTCCTCACTCATCTTTGGGTACATACGGCTACCTTTAATATTAAAGGTAGCTTTTAATGTACCAGGAAGAGGGTCGTGTCCAGAATGGACAATGGCACTATTAGCCATTGTTGCTTCAGTTGCTATGTCGTATTCTTTCTCTAATACTGCTACAGATAATTTGTAACGGGATAGTTCTCGAGCAAGTGTTGTACCAGATATCCCTGCTCCAATAATGATGACATCATACATAATATTACCTCCTAAAATGTAAAAAAAGAGAATGATAAAAACAATATAATTGCTTTTTCTATTCTCTTTAAATTTAAAAATATAAGTGTTAGTGATAGGTTGTCTATCAACTCTAATAGATAATGCGATAAGTTAACATATTGAAAACGCTTTCAAATTTAGCATACAAAAAGAGCACGAAAAAGACCTTTTTCCCACTCTCACTCTCTTGGACATATTAACTTGTAGTGTTTCTAAATTTAGTATATCAAACATGACTGTAAAAAGCAATATCTAAAATGTCTGATTTGATCTTGCTTAGTTAAGCGTATTACGTTGGGGAATATCAAAAGGAGAACTAAGTTGATTCAGGCTGATTGAAAAGCATGTCTATTAGCAAGTGTTGAGTCTTTTCTTTGTTAATTAAAATCATTGAAGATTTAACATAAAAGATAAACAAAAATGCATTAAAAATAAAATAATTAACGATAAACGATAAAAAAGTGTTGACAAAGATCATGAACGATGTATAATTATAAGTGTAAAGGAGGGATTACCATGGAAAAAAACTCTTACCATGCACCCAAAATTCTAAATATCTCATATATTATTACACGTTTTCTTGAAATAGCATCTTATGTCTTACTAATTATCATTAGCTTAGTCACCGTTGGCGTACTGTTCTTCCCAAAAGATATGTTCGCAATATCACTTCATCAAATAAGGGATATGGAGTTGACTGTTCAACAGATTACAGTAACAGTATCTTCTTTAGGCCTTGTAGGTGATATCACAGTAAAATGGTTAGCTGTATTTGGTGGGTTATACTTGATTATAGCTCTAGCATTTGCCAGTATTTTCTTTTACCATTTAAGACATCTTGTTCTTGCAGTTAAGCAAGAACAACCATTTTTATCAGAGAATGCGAAACGTCTTTATTTTATGGGTAAATTAACTATTGGTGCAAGTGTTCTCATGCCAATCGCAGGAGGATTAGTGTTACTTTATGCATTTGATCTTGTTGGATATGATAATGCTGAAATTAATTTTATGATTAATTTTACTTACCTATTCGTTGGGTTTTTATTGATTGTTCTCGGTAGCGTCTTTGAAAAAGGGGCATACCTACAATCTGAATTTGACCAAACGGTGTAACATATGGCTATTATAATCAGATTAGACCGTGTACTTGCAGACAGAAAAATGCAACTCAGCGAGTTAAGTGAAAAAGTTGATGTTAGTGTTGTCAATTTATCTAAGTTAAAGAACGGTCACGTTAAAGCTATCCGTTTTTCTACACTTGAAGCCATTTGTAAAGCACTATCTTGTCAACCAGGAGATATATTAGAATTTGAGCAATCAGTCGAGTAGACTGATTGTTTTTTTTATACGCCATTTAGTCAACATATTTGGTCGTTTTATTAATTCATGATAAAATAAATTATTGATAACTAATTATCTGAGGGAGTTGAGCTAATGAATAAGAAAATCACGTTGAAGTTTCAAGGGGTTCGTGTTGTAACAACTTTTGGTTGGGCTGTATTGCTTATTCTTGGATTACTCTCAAGAGGGACAGTTCCTGATAGTGTTTTTTGGCTTGTTATTGTATCGATTGCGTTACTACTAATTATTGATACGATTTATTTCATAGCTCGAGTATCCCAAGGCCACTATATCATTATTACGCATCGTAAGATTATTTTTAAGCGCTTTTTCCAAGAAATCATGACATTGCCAATGAATGAGTTAAACTCAATCACAGTAACTGAAAATAAACTTGGCAATACGATTATTGTGTTAACAAGTGATGACGTAAGATTTGAACTTAAACACGACTATATTTATTCTAAAGATATGATTTTAGAAAATATCCAGCATGCTCACTTTTTTCCAAAAGATGTAGATATTGTTGATAAAAGATCTAAAGATAGATCGTTAAATGTTAGATAATGAATACCATCCTTGTTAGAGATGGTATTTTTTTTGGATTGAGGGTATAATAGTAGTGAAAAAAATGGTATAACCTATTGACTCTCCCCTTAGAGGAGTGACTATAATAACAGTATAAGAGGTGACTAGAATGAAACAAATTGGCGAGTTTGCGAAGGATAATAAGGTAACGGTAAAGACACTACATTACTATGAAAAGTTAGAGTTGTTATTACCGAAAGAAGTTGATGACGCAACAGGATATCGTTACTATTCCAATGAACAAAGTGATGACTTAAAACTCATTTTATTTTTAAAAGAGTTAGGGTTATCACTATCTGAAATAAAGGATGTCATGATGAATCAGTATGATCGTGATACATTTATCGAATTTCTTTTATTTAAATATCGTCAAGTCGATAACGATCTCATTAACACCTCTAAACGATTATTTCGTTTAAAAAAAGTTATTGGTGTCTTAAAAGACACATCACTCAATCAAGTAAAATTAAAGGAGTTGATAGGTATGAGTGAAAAAGAACTAGATACAGGTGTATATGGACGCAGTGAATTTATTGAAGAGGCAGAAACAAGGTTTAACAAAGCTGTGAAGGAGAAACTGCCATTTAGTGTCGTTGAAATTGATTTAGATAGGTTTAAACGTGTGAATGATGATTTTGGATATGATGTTGGAGATGTAGTTATCAAACGAACACAAGATGAGATAATAAGTACGCTACAATCATCGGATGCTAAATCTATTCTTGAACGACGTGGTGGCGATGAGTTTACCATTGTTCTTAATCTAAATCCAAGACAAGCTTCTAAGTTAGTAACGACTATACTCAATAATATTGTTAGTATCGATTATAGTGATGTTGCGGAAGATTTAAAGGTTGGTGCGACAGCAGGCATTGCAGGAATAACAAAGTCAGCAAAGATTTATCAAGATGTGTTGCATGATGCAACGATAGCGTTATATCAAAACAAACGTAACAATCGTTAAACAGGTTTAAAAAAAATAGGCGTATGTGATTTCAATCACATACGTCTTTTGTTTCTCTTGTTATCCTTGTAAAGGACATCAAAAATAGGAGGAAATCATGGAGAGAAAAATGTTTTGTTATCAGTGTCAAGAAGCCGCTAATGGTACAGGCTGTGAGATTATGGGTATTTGTGGAAAAAGCCCTATATTATCATCTTACATGGACACATTTAAGTATGTATTAAAAGGACTTGCGATTGTTGCAGAAGAAGCAAAAGACAATGGGCAAGATGTATCACAAAGTGATTTATTTATAATGGAAGGATTATTTAAGTTAATTACTAACGCTAATTTTGATAATCAAGTGTTTATTGATAGTATACAAGAAGGAATTACACTAAGAGAAAATCTTAAACAAGGAGTACAATCAGTCTTTAATACTGATTTAACATCATGGGCATCTGATTTAGCAAGTGACTATATCGCTAAATCGTATACCGTTGGTGTCCTTAGTGAAGAAAATGAGGATTTAAGAAGTATTAAAGAAATCATTATGACTGGTCTTATGGGACTTTCTGCTTATCATTCTCATGCCCATAAGTTAGGGTATACAAGTGATGATATATTTGATTTTACACGTAAAGCCCTTATTGCTTTAGCTGATGAAACTAAGACTCTAACTGATTATATTGCTTTGGTTGATGAAACAGGTAAACTAGGTGTAGAGGGTATGGCACTACTTGATCAAGCTAACACAGAAGCATTCGGAAATCCAGAGTTAAGCGAAGTAAATATCGGTGTCAATAATCGCCCGGGTATTTTAATTAGTGGTCATGATTTACACGATATAGTACAATTATTAGAACAAACAAAAGATACTGGTATTGATATATATACCCATAGTGAAATGTTGCCAGCCCATTATTATCCAGAACTTAAGAAGTA
>JAASSV010000061.1 GCA_021767685.1 Caryophanales bacterium
AATTGCTTCTTCTACAGTCGTTACTTTTTTACGTCGCCATTCACTAGCTACTTTGTCAAAGTAATTATATGATGGAAACTCACCTAAATTACCAATGACATAGACAAGTAAGAAGTTGATGACTTCTTCATTAAGTTCAAAATTATCCATGACTTTTTCGATAATTTTCAACTCACTAATGGCTGGTTTACCACTAGATAATATCGAAAGAATTTCTGTAGGTGTTGAACTCTTACATTTCTTAAGCATTTCTTCATTTGATATTTGCCGTAGTTTGGTCTCATCTTCTTTCGGTTCTTCTTTTTCAAACTCAAACCAAACGCGTGCGTTCTTACTTAACTTATTCACATCGATATTTCGGTCTTTATCAACGCTATCCATAAACACTTTTTGCATCGTAATTTCATCGAGATCATAGACATAAGATAGTCCGATAATTTTATCTTTTATTGCTTTGGTAATTTTTCGTCTATCCACATAATTCTTAGATAAGCCTTCTAAAAAGACATCAAAATCAAACTGGTGGTTGACTTGTATTTTAGGCTTATTACGTTTCACATACTCACCATTCGTTTCAACTTCTTGATCTAATGAATCAAATATTTCGTCAAAATGTGTCGAGATGTTTCTGTATCCATCTTTTTCTTTTGTTGAAATTCGAAACAGTGAGACTAAATCATCAAAATGAGATTTTCCGATTTTATTGTATAAATAAGCTCCTAACGACCCGTCTTTGATAAACTCTTCTGCTTGTAAAGGGCAAATTAACTCATATAAATACGTTTCATCATTATGATAAGCAATGAGTAATCCAACGGCTTCTAGTTTTTTCCTCGCTTTAATAAAACTTTGTGGATTACATTGCATAATATCATAAATTTTTGAATGGAAGTATTCTGGACTTTTTAACCGTGCACGATCAATTAAAGACCACATTGTAAAATATAATGTGGTTGCTTCACAGCCTAAAAGGGGCTGATAGAGTAATGTTAAAACATTACGCTCATCAGCATCCAAATTCTGGTAAGTAATTAGCTTAAATTTATCGAGTGAATGTACTTCCATGTGAGCCTCCTATGGATGTAAGCTTATGCCTTTAAACGGAAGATGTTGATCGAGATATGCATAGGTTTTTTGAATCGCTTTTTTCGGTCTATTAAATCCTATCATGCCATAATACTGAACCTTCAAATCTACGGCTGTTTCAATTGGTGTTACTTGAACAATTGAAACAATAATATGAGATTTTTTACCTTGTAAGTAAAGTTCTCCATGTGTGTCATCAATATTTTTAGCTGTATAATCATCCTCTTTAGCAAACGCTAAAACGGCGTCTTTAACCTTATTATAATTGGTTTTATAATAATGCGTTCGAAATGCTTTTACACTATGCATTTCACGTGTTTCGGAAATAGTTTTTAAAAAATCAAACGCGCCCATATTTCACACTCCTAGTGTAGCGATTAAGTTATTAAATTGTTTTTTTGTCTCAATAATTGATGTTGAATTATCAATGACATAATCCGCTTTTGTTCGTTTTTCTTCTAATGACATTTGTGCATTTATTTTTTGTTTTGCAAATTCTTCTTTGATTTCATCACGGTCCATTAAGCGCTCAATTTGCTTGTCTTTTGTAACATAGACAAGCACACTAAAGTCAACTAACTCAATAAAGTCTGTTTCAAATAATAACGGCACATCCATGACGATAATCGGAACGTCTAACACTTTATATTTTTCTACTTCTGATAATGCCACACGTTTAACATGTGGATGAACAATATCATTAAGTTGCTGACGAAGGGCATCATCATTATATATCATAGCCCCTAATTGTTTGCGGTTGATATGCTTATCAACGCCAATAATAGAATCACCAAAAGCATCAACCAACTCATGATAGACAACAGAACTCTTTTGATATAAGTCATGTGTTATCTGATCGGTATCAATAACAGGAATTCCAACATCTTGAAACATCTGTGATACGGTTGATTTCCCTGATGCAATTCCGCCTGTTAGGCCAATAATTTTTGTCATATAATCATCCACTTTTCCTCAGTAGCATTATATCATAAAATAAAGGTGTTTTATAGATTAGTATCGTTTCTTTTGACATTTTTTACAATAATAGGTCCCTCTGCCTCCAACTTTAATTTTTTCAATTGGAGACTCACAGGTTGGACAAACCTCTTTTGTATGGACCTTAAGCTGTTGCTGGAAGCGTCCAGTAACACCCAAACTAGAGGTATAACTTCTAATTGTCGTACCTCCTCGTTTGATTGCTTCTTCCAATACTTCTTGACTGTATTTGATAATGTTTTTAACATCTTTTTTGCGACATTTATGACTCGGTGTCTCAGGATGAAGTCCACATAAGAATAACACTTCATTAACATAAATATTCCCGAGTCCTGCAATAATATGTTGATCGAGCAAGGCTGATTTAATCGCGATTGTTTTTCGTTTTAATATTGGATATAAGTAATCGACCGTCATCTCTTGATCAAATGGTTCAGGACCCATTTTTTGAACGGGCTCAAAAGACGACAAGTTCTCTTGTTTAATTAAATCAAACGTTCCAAATTTACGCGTATCATGATAACGCATTGTTGTTCCATCTGTGAAATAAAAGATAAGATGTTCGTGTTTATCTTTAGCCTCATCGAGATGCTTGATGAAATATCTACCTTCCATTCGTAAATGACTAACAAGTATCCAATCCTCTAGATGAAATAATAGATATTTACCGATTCGGCTAATATCTATTATTGTTTTATTTTCAATGTGTTGTCGAAACTTAGAGACATCAAGATTACGCACCATCTTAGGAACAAATACATCGACATCACGAATTGTTTTACCACCAACAAGTCGTTTTAATGATCGTCTAACTGTCTCTACTTCTGGTAATTCAGGCACTAGTCTTCTCCAAAGGTATTATAGTGAACACGACTGTCATCATAACGTAATTTGACAGTTTCTTCTTTTTTTGGGTAACCTAAGGCAATCATTGAAAACGCATGCCCATTCGTAATATGTAATAACTCATCTACGTGAGTAAATCGCTCTTCTCTCGGATAGACTCCAATCCATACCGCTCCTAAGTCTAACTCAGTTGCTCGCAATAAGATATTTTGTGTTGCGGCAGCACAATCTTGTGGCGCCATAACAGGTGATTTCTCTGTTTCAGTCATCACCACAACAATCGCTCTTTTCACATCTTTTAACATCCAAGCACCCCGTGATGTTTTGGATAACTGATCAAGTAATGAAGGATTATCAACGACAATAAACTCCCATGGTTGTTGGTTGTTCGCACTTGGTGCTTGCATTGCGGCTTTTAACAACTCCGTTATTGTACTATCGGAAATGGGTTGGTCATTGTAATGTCTAATACTCTTACGTTTTAATAATAAACTCATTTCTCTCCTCCTGGATTCACATGTACACTGACATGACATATTTTCTCTTGTTTCTGTAATAGTTCATGAACATTATGAGCGATATCATGTCCTTCTTTAACACTTAGTGTGCCATCTACTTTGATATCAACAATTGCTTGAAAATACGGTCCATAAGCAACCATGTCTAAATGATCAACATTCATAACCCCATCAACATTTTCAATTAATTTTTCATAAACACGACATACCTTATCACTAACACTTTTTCCTTGTAGTGAGTGAATCGCATCTAATATGATATTAACACCGATACGAATAATAAATAACGCAATTAATAATGACGCAACACGATCTCCTTTTTGAAGCCATGAAATATCAAAAAAGTCACCAATGTAAACAAAGATAATTCCTAAGAAAACTACCCCACTACTGATCATATCGCTAAAGGATTCCATTCCTGATGCTTTAATGATTTCACTGTGTTCTTCTTTTCCTTTATTAATTAAGTAACGAGCTAGTAATAATTTAATAAAAATAACAAACGCGACAACAAGTAATGTAATTTGTCGAGGGATTTGTATTGGATCGTTAAAATTAACAATAACTTGTTTTCCTAAATTATAGGCGATGGTAATAATTGAAATTCCTAAAAGTAAACTTAATACATATTCAAATTTACCATGACCAAATGGATGATCCTCATCTGCTGGTTTAAAGGAATGGCTGATTCCTAAAATAACAAAGACATCACTCAATAAATCACTGATTGAGTGGACCCCATCAGCAACTAAGGCGATACTGTTAAATAAAAACCCAGAAATGATTTTTACAACAATCAGTAATGCGTTTACCGCAAAACTGCGATACATTATGCGTTTTAATCTCATACGTCACCTACTTTGTTTCGAAATAGTTAGCTCCGGTATTTTGATCCACTTTTAACGGGACCTTTAATGAGACACATGTTTCCATTGTTTCACGAACTAACTGTTTCATCTCTTCTATTTCATCCGGATGTAAATCAAATACCAGTTCATCATGGATTTGTAATAACATCGTTGATTTCAAATTCTTTTCTTTCATTTTTTCATCTAATGCGTTCATTGCAATTTTAATAATATCTGCGGCACTTCCCTGGATAGGGGCATTCATAGCATTACGTTTCCCTGCTTCTCTTTGCATATAGACACTTGAATTTAACTCAGGGATATAACGTCTACGGTTATACATTGTTTCTACATACCCTTGTTCTTTTGCCTGTTTAACCACAGTATCCATAAAACTCTTAATATTTGGGAACCGTTCATAATACCGTTTAATAAATGTTTTTGCTTCATTTTGACTCAACTCTGTTGAATCACTAAGTCCCCAAGCACTTTGGCCATAAATAATACCAAAGTTAACAGCTTTTGCTTGGCGTCGCTCTAACGATGAAATGTCTTCTTTATCAAATAATAACTTCGCTGTAGCGAGGTGGATATCCTCATCATTTTGGAACGCATCGATCATAGTTGGTTCATCAGCCATATGCGCTAAGACACGTAATTCAACTTGTGAATAATCGGCAGCCAACAGTTGATGACCTTCTTTAGGAATAAATATCTTTCTAATTTCGCGTCCCTCTTCATACCGAATAGGAATATTTTGTAAGTTAGGCTCGACAGAACTTAACCGTCCAGTTGATGTAAACGCCTGTTTATAAATGGTATGAATGCGTCCATCATCTAACACCGCATTTTGTAATCCAACAATGTATGTCGAATGCAATTTAGACAAGGTTCTAAATGTCATTATTTTCGGAATGATCTCATGGTGGTCAACAAGTTTTTCTAGTATACTAACACTTGTCGAATACCCTGTTTTTGTTTTCTTTTTAAATGGTAAATCAAATTTCTCAAATAGAATCTCACCCAGTTGTTGCGGTGAATTTACATTGAACTCTTCTCCTGCTAGTTCGTGGATGTCAGCTGTAATTTTATCGATTCGTTCTTGTAAGTTTTCATTCAATTCTTGAAGTTTATCTTGATCGACTAAAATACCTGTATGTTCCATCTCAGCAAGAACACTTGCCAGTGATAACTCAATATCGGCAAACAGTTCATATTGATCGTTTTCACGGAGTGTCTTGTTAAGTTTAGGCATTAAGGTCTGCATTGCGACCGCTTTTTTAACCGCATATCTTGCATAAACATCTGTCTCTGGAATATGGTATTTTGCCCCTTTTCCATATACTTCTTCATGATACGCAATATCTTCGTAATCAAAATGAGACACAATGACTTTAAAATCTTCTTTAGTATTATTTGGATTTAGCACATAAGCAGCTAATAATAGATCAAAACGGACTCCCTTAATATCTAAACCATCTTGCAGTAAACAAACACGCATGGTTTTAAGGTCGTAAACATATTTATCGAGTTGTTCATCTTTTAAGAATAGTTGAAATTGGAGTGATTGCAGTAATAAGTCATATTCAACAAAAAATTGTCCTTTATCATTAACAATCCCAAATCCAAGTTTTTGTGCTTCATGATAATAACTATTGAATGTTTCTAGCGTTAAGAACGTGCGATCAACTAATATGTCATCTAGTTCATACACATCTTTAATGATTTTATACGAAATCTTTTGTTTCTTCGGCATATCGTGTTTCTTTTTATACCGTTTAATTAACGAGTGAAGTTCTAACTCTTGATAAAACGCCATTAAAGCGTCTTCATCTTCTCCAGTAAACTCTAAATCATCTAAGGTGAAACCAAGATCAACATCAGTTTTGATTGTCGCAATTTTCTTGCATGTACGCGCCATCTCTTCGTGTTCTCTAACACGCTCACCAAGTTTACCGCCAATGTCATCTTTATGTTCAAAAACACCATCTAAGGTCTGATATTTCTTTAGTAACTTAGCCGCTGTTTTTTCACCGACACCTGGAATACCTGGTAAATTGTCACTTGAATCTCCCATCAAGCCTTTCATATCAGTAACTTGACTAGGTGATACACCAAGACTTTCTTGAACAAGTTTCGGGGTATAAGAGATATAATTTTGCATACCACGTTTTGAAGCACGCATACTTACTTTATCGTTAACAAGTTGTAATAAATCT
>JAASSV010000062.1 GCA_021767685.1 Caryophanales bacterium
AAGGCACAAGGACAACTTATGACAAGAAACTGAGCTGCTCGGTAGATATACTCTTGATAATTATCCCAGTTAACTAAACTTGGAATTAAAAACATTAAAAATGCTAAGGCTGTAACAGTTGGTGTATAATATCTAGCAAACTTTGTAATAAAGTTCTCTGCTTTTGCTTTATGATTAGTAGAATTTTCGATGAGATCAAGCATTTTAGAGATTGTGGATTCTTTATACTCTTTTTTGGCTTCCATGTGAATAACATTCCCGACATTGATGTTTCCACTGAGGATGAAATCTCCTTTCTTAACGGTTGATAACTTGGCTTCACCAGTTAAGGCACTGGTATTAAGTGATGTGGTGCCTTTAACAACTTCACCATCTACCGGTATTTTTTCACCGTTTCTAACAACGATAATATCCCCTTTTGTAATATACATTGGATCTTTGATAACAACTTCATCGTTTTCTAAGACATTGGCATATTCAATTTTTAAGTCGATAAGGTTAGAGATATCATTTTTACTGCGGTGTACAGCACGGTGTTGTAAGTACTCACCGGCAGTATATAAGATAATAACTAACGCAGCTTCGTAAGGATGTCCTACGAACATAGCTGCGGTGGTTGCAATAATCATCAATGTATTCTCATTAAAGAAGTCTTTTCGCTTCAGACCACGCGCTGTTTTTGCGATTATCTTATAGGCAATAAAGAGATAGCCCACCCAATATAATGAGTATTCTATCCAGTATATATTAAAATATTGGAGTAAAAAGCCTATAATATAGATACTAACCCCGATAAAAAATGTATAGTATGTTTCAATACTTTTTTTCGTTTCTACGAGATTACGTTTACTATATGAATAGGTTTCTACACCATCTTCGATTGAATCTACAATTTCTTTTATAATGGGTAATTCTTCAGTTTCATTATAATCATCAGTGGTGTCAATAAGCATCACTTGATTGGTAAAATTAAATGTGGCCGAGTTGATTGTAGGCCGCTTTTTGAGTTCCCGCTCAATTTTAGCTGCGCACGTCGAGCACATTAAGTTTTTCATTACTACTTTTTTTATCATGAAAGTCACCTCTTCGAGATTCCTTCCTCCCATACTTATACCTTAGTCTATTATATATGAATAGTGTCTCACATGTCAAATAATTTCAAAGAAAGTTATCACATAAAAAGACACTTCCTAATTGCAAAAAATAAGAGAAAGTGTTATATTTAGTTGAAGAGGTGATTCCATGGATTTTATGGAGAATGTTCTTGATAATAAACAGCACATTATTAAGAAGACAAAAGAGCTATTATCAATTCCAAGTGTCTTAGATAATTTTGATGAAACAAGTGAGACACCATTTGGTGAAGCAATACATGAAGCACTACTTTATATGCTTGATCTTGGAAAAGAAGATGGCTTTATTACAAAGAATGTTAAGAACTATGCCGGACATATTGAATTTGGTGAAGGCGAAGACATTATTGCTGTCTTATGTCATTTAGATGTTGTTCCTTCTGGAGATGGTTGGACAAACCCGCCGTTTGATCCAATTGTGAAAGATGGAAAACTATATGCTCGCGGTTCAAATGATGATAAAGGGCCAACAATGGCTGCCTATTTTGCCTTAAAATTATTAAAAGAATCTGGGTTTAATCCAAAGAAACGGATTCGCATTATTTTAGGAACAGATGAAGAAACGTCATGGCGAGGAATTAAAGAGTATTTCAAAACAGAAGAAATGCCTTCTGTTGGATTTGCGCCTGATGCGATGTTTCCATTAATATATGGTGAGAAAGGGATTTTCTCATTTGATTTAACTGGTGAAGTTAAGGATGATACACTTGTCTCTTTTGAATCAGGGAATCGGTACAATGTCGTTCCTGATGTTGCTACGGCAGTCCTTAAAAAAGATGTATCAGAAGCGTTTGAAAACTTCTTAAGTTTTAATGGGTTTAAAGGCGAAGTTAATGGTGATACCTATACTGTATATGGAAAGCGCGCACACGCGATGCAACCAAATGTCGGTATCAATGCTGCATTTATTCTTGCTCAGTTTTTAAATGAACATATTGATAATGCGTTTATTCAATATATTAACGAGTACTTATCGTTTGATTATTTAGGTGAGAAGTTAGGTATTGATCACTATGATGATGAAATGAAAGAATTCACGATGAATCCAGCCGTATTCCGTTATGATGGAGAGAGTTTTAAAATTGGTGTTAACTGTCGTTATCCAAAAGGATGGGACAAAGAAGCCGCACTAGAAGCGATACATAAAAGTTTAGAGAAAGAAAACTTTGTTTATACCAATAAAAACGATATGCCAGTGCATTATGTAGAAAAAGAAGATGCGCTTGTACAAACGTTACTCGGTGCGTATCGTAAATATACTGATGATGAGACAGAACCCATTACTATTGGTGGTGGAACCTATGCACGTTCCCTAGATAAAGCTGTTGCATTTGGTCCATTAATGCCAGGACGTAAAGAAGTCGCACATCAAGTTGATGAATATATGATGATTGATGACATATTAAAAGCAACCGCAATTTATATGGAATCATTATATCAATTAACCAAAGAAGCATAAGAAGCACATCGTGCTTCTTTTTTGGTTTTAGGTTTGAGTTTGACCATACAAAATGCTATAATAATGCTATTGAGAATTAAGACTAGTTAAGAGTGATATTATGAGATTACGACACGTAAAAGGTGCCAAAGAAAAAATTAAAAATCATCCTGAATTTATCATTGATCATAAAAAGGGTGATCGCTTATTATTAGATGAACAATTTAATAAAGATAAGATTCATGTAGAAATCGGTATGGGTAAAGGACAGTTTATTTATACGCTTGCGCAAAATAATCCAGATATTCAGTTTGTTGGCATTGAGAAATATGATAGTGTGATTGTAAGAGCGTTAGAGAAACTGATTGAAGAACCCCTAGACAATCTTTTATTATTACGGGCAGATGCGAATTTCTTGTTAGATTTCTTTAATGAGAATAGTTTAGACCGGGTTTATTTAACTTTTAGTGATCCTTGGCCGAAAAATCGTCATGAGAAACGACGATTAACGCATCATCGATTTTTAAAGATGTATGAAACGTTATTGAAAGATGATGGCGATCTTCATTTCAAAACGGATAATGATCCTTTTTTCGAATACTCAGTGGAGTCAATTGAATCATACCCGATGACAATTACTTATCTGACACACAACTTGCATGATGATAGTAACCATCCTAATATCATGACTGAGTTTGAAGAAAAATTTAAGAAATTAAATCAACATATCAATAAATTAGTTGCAGAATTTTAGGAGGAAAGTAATGGAAAAATTTTACAGAGAGTTAGTCGATTTACCGGGAGCACCTAGTTTTGAGAAACCGGTTAAAGATTACATGAAAAAACACTTAGAAGAGTATACAGAAGAGATCGTAGAAGATCGTCTTGGTAGTGTCTTTGGTGTTATTAACAAAGGTGCTAAAGGGCCACGCGTTATGATTGCTGGGCACATGGATGAAGTTGGTGCCGTTGTGACAGGAATTAAAGATAATGGGTTAGTAAAAATGACTAACTTAGGTGGCGTTCATGGGAATGTGTTTTTAAGTCAACATATGGATATCATTACCAATGACCTAGAAAAAATACCCGGTGTAACAGCATCTAAACCACCACATTTAACCCGTGGTAGCAATAGTAAACCAAAACCATTACAGTTTAAAGATTTATTACTCGATATCGGGGCGGATTCAAAAGAACATGCCAAAGAACTTGGCGTTAAAATAGGACAACAAATTGTACCACACAACAACTATACGGTGTCTAAGGATGGGAAGAAGTATTTCTCAAAAGCTTGGGATGATCGTTTTGGATGTGGTATGAGTTTAGAAGTTGCTAAAACCTTATCAAAAGAAGATTTGAATTGTGAGTTATATACTGGCGCAACTGTCCAAGAAGAAGTTGGATTACGCGGGGCGCAGACGGCAGCTGGATTAATTAAACCAGATGTGTTTATCGCAGTTGATTGTAGTCCATGTGCAGATGTTTTTGATGGCGATGATGTCAGTGGATCGATTGGCGAAGGATTCTTACTCCGATTCTATGACCCAAGTGCTATCATGCACCAAGGAATGAAAGACTTTATTACTAAAGTTGCTGATGACAACAATATTAAGTATCAATATTATAAATCAATGGGTGGAACTGACGCAGCACGTGTCCAATTAGCTAATGGTGGAACATTAGTCGCAACAATTGGTATGCCAGCACGTTATATTCATTCGACAACATCAATGATTTCTGAAGATGATTATCAAGAAGTAAGAAAAATCGTTTTAACGCTTTTAAAGATGTTTGACGAGGATACTGTTAAGCAAATTAAAGCGAACGTATAATATATATAAGAAAAGAAGGGATCAACATGGTTATATTAATAGATGTTGGAAATTCAAACATTGTTCTTAGTCAGTATGACAACAATACGTTATCAGACACCTATCGTTATACAACGGATAAAAGTAAAACAGCTGATGAGTATTATGTTATCTTAAAACCAGTTATTGAAAAAGCGACAGATTGCGTTATCTCTAGTGTTGTACCAGAGTTAAACGAAATCTTTAAAAGTTTATTTGATAAGTATTTTGGATTCACCCCAATGTTTATCTCACCTGGTGTCAAAACAGGTGTAAAAATTAAAGTGGATAATCCAAAAGAAGTTGGAGCCGATCTTGTCAGTGCAGCAGCAGGCGCGTTAGATACTTTTGGTGACAATGTGATTGTCATTGATATGGGTACCGCAACAACCTTAACGTTAATTAAAGATAAAGTGATTACTGGTGTTGCGATTATGTCAGGACTTGTTAGTCAACGCGATTGTCTTGTTGGCGGTGCTTCGCAGTTGAGTCAGTTCGAGTTTAAAACACCACAATCCGTCTTAGCAACAAATACGATTGATTGCCTCAACGCAGGGATATTATACGGACATGTCACAATGCTTTCTGGTATGATTGAACGCGTTAGAGAAGAATATCAGACCGACGCACCTGTGGTCATCACTGGTGGGGCAAGTCGATTTATTGAGTCGCTAGTACCAGCTGGGTTTCATGTTGAACCAGAATTGATTTTGCAGGGCTTAATTAAAATCTATCAAAAAAACAAGCGTTAACCATCAGACTTGTTGACAAAGGCTTTATTATTCACTATAATTAGAGTAAATTCACTGAAAGGGTGACACAATGATTTTTGAGAAAGTTAAAGATATCATCGCAGAAGAATTAGGTATTGAGGCAGACGATATTAAATTAGATTCTGATTTATCAGAAGATCTAGGCGCAGATTCATTAGATGCCATTGAATTAATTATGGAAATTGAATCGCAATTTGATATTGAAATCGCAGATAGCGAAGCAACTAAAATCAAATCTGTACAAGACATTGTTGATTACCTAGAAAATTTAGAAAAATAATACTCAGGTCTCCTGAGTATTTTTTTTCTTTAAAGCGCTAATTATGTTACAATAGATATGATGAATGAGGTGGAATAACTATGAAAAAATTATTACTAGTTGATGGATCAAATATCATGTTTAGAGCCTATTATGCGACTGCATATTCTGGGCAACTAATGAAAAATTCAAAAGGGCAATATACGAATGCTGTTTTTGGATTTGTTAATATGATGAATTCATTGATTTCAGAACCATTTACACATATTCTTGTTGCATTTGATAAAAGTGGCAAGACGTTTCGACACGATACCTATGAAGACTATAAAGGTGGGCGTAAGCCAATGCCGGAGGAGTTTAAATCACAAGTGGACTTAATCAAGTCATCTTGTGACGTTTTAGGGATTACAAAACACGAGATTGAATTAATTGAAGCCGATGATATCATTGGAACGCTAGCTAAACAATATGAAGATGAGTTTGATGAAATTGAAATCATTAGTAATGATAAAGATTTATTACAACTTGTTAACGATAAAGTAAGTATGCGTGCTTCAAAACGTGGTATGCAAAATTATATTTCTTATACCCCGAAACTTGTTCAAGAAAGTCTTGGTGTATCACCAAGTCAAGTTACGGATATGAAAGGCTTGATGGGTGATTCAAGTGACAATTTACCAGGTATTCCAGGTGTCGGTGAAAAAACAGCGGCTAAGTTACTTAAGAAATATCAGACCTTAGATGGTGTTTTTGAACATAAAGATGACATTGGCGGTAAACTTGGTGAGCGTGTTAGAGAACACGAAGAGATGGCACGAACATGCAAGAAAATTGCGACAATCAAAACTGATGTTGATCTTGGCTTTACTTTAGATGATTTAGAGTTTACTGGAGAAGATGAAGACGCTTTAATGGCGTTTTATCAAGAGTTAGAACTTCACTCGTTAATTAAACGGTATAAAAAGAAACACGATATGCCGAAGAAACA
>JAASSV010000063.1 GCA_021767685.1 Caryophanales bacterium
CAACTCTTATCAAATAATTCTCCAAAGATTTTGCTAAACTTGTTAATGGAGGTGACACATGTTAGTTGACATTCAAAAAGCAATTGATTGGATTGAAGGGAACTTAGAAGATGATATTTCTTTGGATGATATTAGTGACTATATAATGTATAGTAAGTATCATACAACACGCCAGTTTAAACGATATACTGGCTCAACATTAAAGAAGTATATTCAACTTAGACGTCTAACAAAAGCCGCTATCAAGTTACGTGACCATCATGTTCGTATAATCGATGTTGCAGTGATGTATGGATATTCAAGTCAAGAAGCATTCACCAGAGCGTTCAAAGATGTCTTTGGACTTACCCCTTACGCCTATCAAAAAAACAAAAAGATGGTGCCATATATCCTGAAACAAGATGTGTTATTTCCCGATAATTTGCCAAATGAAGGAGAGATAATTATGGTAAAAGATTCAGAAATTAAAATGTCATTAGAAGAGATGCCTGCGCATCAGTTTATTTATCTAGAGAAAGACGGTGTTGATAATTACATCGATTTCTGGGAAGAAATGGAACAAGAAGGACATGATTGTGATAAACTTCATGGTGTTTTAGCTAGTATTCCTGGACACTTTAATGAAGGGTATGGAGGATTTAGAGATGATGGATATCTCTTTGGCACTGATGCCCCATTAGATTATGAGGTTGATCCAAGTTATGGGTTCAAAGTTAAACAAGTTGAAACTAAAAAGTATTTAAGGTTTGAACATCCAGGGTTTAAAGAAGTAGAGTTTGAAGAAGCTTTAAGACAAGTGAGAAGAATCGCTTTAAAAGAGTTTGACTTTGATATGAAAGACTATGAAAGAGACACCTCATTTGTTAATGCTTATGAGCACAGTGGAATGGAGATTTGTTATTACTTTATACGGATTCCACTTACCAAGAGTTAGTTAAATAAAAGCAAGTCACTGTATAACGTGACTTGTTTTTTTAAAATGGTCTAAAATTCATCATTTGCAAATTAAACAGAAACGACTATAATTAAAGTATGGTGTGGAAATGAAAGGGAGGTTTAATTTATTATGCGAAAAGCACTTTATTGTACATTATTCTTAGTTTTAGGTATTCTTTCTGCTTGTTCAGGAGAGGTAGATAATTCTTTGGATGTAGAAAATGCCGGGTCTGATTCAAAAGCAGATATGGAAACTGTCGTCGAGACTTTGATTGAGGGACTAGAAACACATGGATTTGTTACAGATCATACGACATCAAGTGAATATGCTAGATTAAGTGAGTACTATGATCAGTTTACTGACAATATGGTGACTCCTAATGAGATTGAAGTTCTCAATCTAAAGGATCATTTTGTGCATCGCGTTCAGTACCAACTATATCGAGGATTATCACAAATATCAAATGTATTTAAATTTGATATCGAAGAGAATGAGCCATTTATCAATAATGCAACGGAGCACATAATATTCACTAATGACGATTATGTTTATTATCAAGAGACATACTCATATGAGGATAATCTTAGGGTAACCATTGTAAGAGCAAAAGACCTTGGTGACAAGATTGTGATTGATTACTTCTTTGGTTCTGAATCTGATGGTGAGTTTGATATCATGTATTATGCCTATGATGGAGAACAATATGATCGTCTCAATATGTTTTATCGTGAACCTAACTTCTTAGGGGATAATAATATGAGAGGAATGGAGAATTTCCATCAGGATTACTATAATATTGCAGAAGATGTCTATGAATCTAATTCCTATAATATCGATGAAGACCAAGAAGGCAATAAAACGGTTAGTACGGTCGAATATGAATATTATGATTTTGCCAATAATGATCTTATTGCAATTCAAAAGAATGGTCCACGGTATGAGCGACAAACTTATGGAAAATTGTCTGAAGATGCTGCTAGTGTTATTTATCATACACAACGATTTGAAGATCTAGACAACGGCGGTTTTGGTCCAGATAGTTACTCGATTTCATACTCTGCTAAGGATGTTATTGGCTATGACTATGCCAGCTTTACGCCAACTAGCTTAACATTTTATGACCAAAGTGAGACAGTCTTAGGAATAACTGATAGTGATAATAGTTTAATTGCGTCAACTTATAATTATTACATGATAGTAAATAGTGAAGTAGCGATTTATACTCAAACAGATTTTGCGGAAATCAATGAATATCTTTCTTATGAAAGGTATACACTTGAGGAACTTAGTGATGTAGAATTGGCTATGATAGAAATATTTGATAATACAACTGTTAGTGATACCGAAATTGTTATTAATGATAACGTCTATCAACGGGGCATGGAACACTCTGACTACTTAGAGTTTTTACCACAAGCCTTACAAACATTATATAACGAGATAAATAGCAATTAACGTCAATAAAAAACCTAGATTACATGAGGTGTAATCTAGGTTTTTTTATCGTCATTATTTTGTAGTAAATATGTAAAACTATAATTAGGATCCAACTCAATCAAAACGATAAAGGTGAGCATCCCAATACCACCTTGGCCTTTACCAGTTAGATATCCAAGTAGAATTTGGAAGCTAATCGCAAGAACTAAATAGATAACAATTTT
This sequence comes from Caryophanales bacterium, assembly GCA_021767685.1. Lineage (GTDB taxonomy): Bacteria > Bacillota_I > Bacilli_A > Izemoplasmatales > Izemoplasmataceae > JAIPGF01. Next base: position 2,599 of record JAASSV010000063.1, read on the forward strand.
AAATTTTTTCATTTTGATTCTCCATTCTTTGTTTCCTGTTTTGCTTTAATGTTTGGTAAGATATATGCAAATTTAAAACGGGGATCAATTTCAATTAAGAATACAAATGTTAATATACCAATACTACCTTGTCCGAATCCCGTCCATTTGCCAATAATGATTTGAAAAATGATTCCGACAAAGGCATATAAAATCAACATAATTTTCATATCATCACATCCTATCACCCATTATTATAGCATATAGTAACATATCATCACACATTATTTATCAAGATTAGCCTATTGTTATTGAGAATGGAATGTGATAATATAATAACAACAAAATAAGAGGGATGGCTATAGAAAGCAGACACAAATTGACTTGTGTCTGCTTTTTTTAATAATTTATTCCAGCTTTTTGTACCTTGCTTGGATCATGTGCACTACATGGAGTGACACCATAAACCATACTGCATTCAGGACATTTATCTTCGAAGTACATCATTTCAAAGTGATGTCCACAGTCACAATTAATCGGTAATGCTAGAGGTAACATACCCTCACTAAATCCCATCATTCTAACTTTATCTACGACTTGTTGTCCATTTTCAAAACTGCCACTACAGTTATCATGCATTGTTTGATTCCTCCTTAAGCGTAATTTTATTGCCATAACGTAATTGTTGGCGTAAGTTCATTAACGTGCGATCTAAAGCTTCTAGTTTTCCTAAGATCTGACGTTCTTCTTGTGATGAATCGATGATTTTTTCGATCCCACCATTATTAATAACGATTCGTTTATCTCCCATCAGTGCTAATATAGGATCATGTGTTGACATAAGAACAATTTTATCTTCACTTACTAATAAATCCAAAGCAAGTTTTCGATCAATCCCGGCATTTTCTATCTCATCAATTAAGATAATCGGGGATGTACTAAGTATTGCTGTGTCAGCGATCATTAATGCTCTTGACTGCCCACCAGATAATTCTGTGATTGGTGTGTCTTTGGTAAACGCCTCACCAGCTAAAGTATTGGCTTTATCAAAAATAGTCTGTATAACTTTTTCTTTGTCTTTAACTAATCGACTAGTCGCATGTAAGTCAAGAAATTCTTCAACAGTCATATCCATGACAAAGTTCATATTTTGTGATAATTGAGCCACAAGTTTGTTAGATGACGAGAATCGTTCATGAGGTTCAAGCGAACGGCCATTAATGTGGATTGTACGTCCTGTTGGTGTATCATTATTTGCTGCCCATTCAATATCAGCTAATAAGCGTGATTTACCACTACCAGTGGGTCCTACAATAGCAATGATTTCACCACTGTTTATATGGATAGAATCGAACGCTTCCTCCCGTCCATTTTTATGTGTACCAGGATAAATTGTAATCGAATTTTGTTTTGGTTTATCAGAAACAAAATACTGTTTCATTAAATCGATATATTCAACTAAACTTTTTGTGAAGAGTTCTGGATTGATCGCGTTCTCTTCAATGATTTCAGGATCAAGGTATTTAAAGAAGGAATCTAACGTTAAATGTTCTTTTCCACGATAAGGAATAAGATGATCTTCTAAAAAGTCCTTAACAAAGGGGTATTCTGTTAGTAATTGACTAATTGTATATTCTTTTATGTATTTATCCATTAAGAATCACCTAATTTTATTTTTCGGACATTACCAACTTGATGTTTTTTACCAATTCTTGTTTCACCTAAACAATAACTACATAGCGCTGATGGCATTGGATAACGGAGTTGCTCACCTTCGAGTGTTGCAACATGTTTTTCTTTATCATAGATTAAGGTGCTTAGTTCATATGCACCCTGGCCACTCAATCCATTAACATGCATAATAATTGCTTTTGGATTAACACTTTGGACTTTCATTGTAAAGACTTCTCGTTCAGCTTGTGATACAATATCACCTTTTGTAATAACAACAATATCAGCACTTTTTAACATTGGACCAATTTTTTTGGGGGTATTGATACCACTTAAGTTATCAATGACACAGACGGCTTTAATCTCTTTAATATAAGGGCTACATCTGTTACATAGTCCGGCTGATTCTGTAATTAGGATATCTAAATTCTTGTTATTTCCCCACTCAACAACTTCTTCGATATTAGAAACAAAGTAATGGTCGGGACAAAGAGATCCTGATAACCCTTTTTTAACCGGAATATCTAATTTTTCAAAGTATAAATCATCATCAGTAAATAGACAATCAAACTTAACAACACCGACACTTAAACCGCGTTTTTTGAAATGTTCAATTGTTCTTAATAGAATTGATGTTTTACCAGAAGAAGGTGGCCCACTAACGGTTATGAGATCCATTGTTCGCCATTCCTTTCTCGAATAACTCTTTACAACGGTCTAGTATTTCACCGATGTTATTATTGTTGATATAATCCCATCCAATCCACTGAAATGTTGGATTGGATAATTTATTGTCTACTTGTGGATGTGTTGATGGAAACAGCCCTTTATGTGCTAATATTTCTCCAACTTCTCTGCTTTGGAAGTAATCAGTATAAGGCTTTAACTCAGTTTCTTTACGCGCCTTAGTTAACATAAAGATAGGTGAGATGATGGCACCATCTTCAGGCCAAACGGCCTGCATAACACTACCTGGCAATGCCATCTTAGTAAAGAAATAAGGCATAATACTAATAGCAGGTTTTACGCGTGAACGCGTATCACTCTTTACCATTTGTGATGGGTGCATGCTTTCAACAAGTTGTTCACCAAGAGTGACAATAGCGTCTTCTCCGAAAGATTTGTATAAGTGAATCATAATTGCATTAAATAAGTCAAAGTCACTGACGGGAAGACTAATACTACCTTTAAATACAGGGTCTAAAATGTCTTCCCAGGTTTTAGGCATCGGACGATCGCCTAATTCTTTAGTATTGACTAAAAAGACCGCAGGTACGACACCAATCATTGAGTAGTCGTGTTGGGGATCTTTTAATTGGATTGTATCGTTATCGAAATCTGGGTTGAATGGTACATCTGCGTAATAATCTTTAAATACTTTTTGTGTTTTATACTGGTTCATTAGCGAATCTTCAAAGAATAAATCAAATCCTGCACTAATATATATATCAGCTAAATCGTCTTCAGAATGTGCTTTTTTAACACTATCTTTTAACCAATCTAATCCTTCAGCCGCAGCCTTCAACTCATGATTTACTTGTTCAATATTAGGCAAATCATGTAATCCTTCAAGTAGTGGCATACGCACAGGACAAGGTAAAAGTCCAAGCATATTATATGATCCGTTAGTAGATTGTTCCATTAAGGTTACATCAACAGTGTCTTTTGTTAATTGTTCATTTAATAGTTCAATAAAAACATCAACATTTTTCCCTTTAAGACGCATCATATCATCTAATGTTTTATCTCCGATTTGTTTTAAAATATGAGGATTGTCTAATCCTTTAATACCATGTAACTCTAAAGTAGGTTGTAGTTCGGGATAATCAGTTATTAATGTGTTTAGTGTCGTTTGTTTTGTTATCATTGCACTTGCTCAATCGCAATCACTTCAGGAACTTCAGCTAATAATAGGCTTTCAATTCCATCATATAATGTCATGTTGATTGCACTACAACCATTACAAGCACCATGCATTTTGACATAAACAATACCTTCTTTAAACTCTATAAACTCAATATCGCCACCATCTTGTTGTAAGATGAAGCGGGTTTTATCTAAAACTTCTTCAATTCTTTGTTCAA